>JALSGI010000001.1 GCA_026982835.1 Planctomycetota bacterium
GGCCACGCTGATCCACGAGTGGGGCCATGCCTGGGTGGCCAGTCAATGGGCCTTGCCGCTGCGGCGGTGGATTCTCTGGCCCTTGGGCGGGCTGGAACGCCCCCGGCACACCGGCCGCACCGAGCAGATGATCTCCCTGGCCTTCAGCGGCCCGATGACCAACTTGCTGGTGTCCTTTTGCCTGGGCCTGCTGCTGGAGGTGGCGGGCCACTCGGTCGGTTGGCCCCAGGCGGCCGTGGTTCCTCTCTCGGCCCTGGCCGGCGTGGAGGTGATCTGGCTGCTGGCTCGGTTGCTGTTCTGGACCAACCTGGCCCTGGCCTTGGTGAACCTGCTGCCGGCTATCGACCTGGACGGCGGCTGGATTTTACAACAGTGGCTGGCCACGCGATCCGGGGATGTTTCCGCCGAAAGCGTGGTGCGGCACACCTCGGCCCTGAGTGGCCTGGCCCTGTGCCTGGGGGCGGTGTCGTTGCCCTCGGCCTGGGAGTTTTTGGTGCCGGCCCTGTTGGGATTGGGACTGATCGTCTTCCTGGGCGGATTGCCCGAGGCCCAGCGACAGCACCGCTCCAGGCCGGCAAGAGAGGACGCGCTGTGGCAAATGGCCGCCTTGGACGACAGCGGCTACCCGCTGGACGCCTCGGGCCGGGAAGAAGAGCTGGCCGAATCCCCTTCCTGGTGGGAAGCCCACTGGGAAGAATTCGCCTCGGAAGAGACGCCGGGGGACCGGGAGCTGGACCTGCAAGTGGATGAGATCCTGGCCCGACTCCACGCCCTGGGCATGCAAAGCCTCTCGCCGGAGGATATCGCTTTGCTGAACCGGGCCAGCCGGCGCTACCGGCGACGCATGCAGCAAAAACGCAAGTGGTCCACCTCGGCGGAGTAGCTCGGCGGGGAACCTTTCTGTTGTTTTGAGGCAGCAGGCGGGCCGCCTTGTTGCCCCTGGGCTGCATGGGAGGGTGCAGGCTGGGGGGGAGAAAACGGGGCCTCTTTTACCACAAAGGTATCTTGCCACCGGGGCGTTTTGCCGTCGGGGCGGACGTGACCTAGAGTTGAGCAGCCGGGCGTGCCTCTTCCGCCGGTTATTCCGATAACGCCAACTGCTCATGTCAGCTTCGGCCGCATTTCCTGTCCTGGCACATGCCGAAACGGGAGCGCGGGCACCCGCGGACCCCCGCCAGCGGTTTGCGCAGCTGGGGCAGTGGTTGGGCCGCGAGCCAAGCTGGGCCTGCATCGATCCGCCCAACGGATTGGTCCATTCCCTGGATCAGCCCCGGCTCAATTACGAAGAGCTCTGCCCCCTGGTCCGCCAGGTGGTGGGGGGCCACGAGGCGGTGGCCGTGGTGGATCAAGAGCCGCTGCTGGTGGTGGCCGTCCCCTTGCCGGCCCACCTGACGCCCGGCTCGGTCTGGGTCGCCCTGGACTGCTACCTGACGGCCCCCTGCCCCCCCCAGCAGTACCTGGAACCGATCCGCCCCTGGGTGCAAGACGTGGAGCAGTTTCTGCAATGGGCCGCCGGGCAGAGTGTGGTTCCCCCCACCATGGCCATGCGACTGCTGCAAATGGCCACCGAACGGCTCCACCAGGAAATCCAATCCCAGCAGCTGGGCAGGGAAGTGGAACAACTCTGCGAACAGCTCTGCCGCACCTACGAAGAGATCAGCCTGCTGTACCGCCTCACCCACAACCTGGCCCTCAACACCCAGGAAGAAAAACTGGCCGCCACGGCCGTGGAGTGGATCGGGCAGATTCTCCCGGCCCAGGGACTGGCCATCTATCTGCCCCCCAGGCAGTGGAGCGATTCGCGGGGCGGGCAGTTGTGGAGCTCCGGCTCCTTCCCCCTGGATCGCCGCCAGGCCCGCAAGCTGGTGGATTACCTGCAACTGGGCACCCAACGCAGCCCCTGCCTGCTGAACCACCCCCGGCAACAGTTCCCCGACTGGCCCTTTGCCGAAATCCAGGAACTGATCGCCGTTCCCATCTACGAATCCGAACGCTTCTTCGGCTGGATGCTGGCCGTCAACCACACCTTCGGCGGCGAGTTCGGCACTGCCGAGGTGGACCTGCTGCAATCGATCAGCACCATTCTGGGCATCCACCGGGGCAACGCCCTCTATTACCGCGAGCAGGGCGAGCTGCTCACCGGCATCGTCCGTTCGCTCACCTCGGCCATCGACGCCAAGGACCCCTACACGCACGGGCACAGCGACCGCGTGGCCCGCGTGGCCGTGCGCCTGGCTCGCCGGCTGGGCTGCGACAGCCGCACGGTGGATACCATCTACCTGGCTGGTCTGCTGCACGACATCGGCAAGATCGGCATCGACGAGCGCGTGCTGCGCAAGCCCGGCCGCCTGACCCCCGAGGAGTTCGAACACATCAAGCAGCACACGATCATCGGTTACGAAATCCTCCAGGACATCAAGCAACTGCGGCACGTGCTGCCGGTGGTACTGCACCACCACGAGGCCTGGGACGGCAGCGGCTATCCGCACGGACTGGCCGGTGAGAACATCCCCTACCTGGCCCGCGTGGTGGCCGTGGCCGACGCCTTCGACGCCATGAGCAGCGACCGCCCCTACCGCAAGGGCATGGACGACCAGAAGCTGGACACGGTGATCCGCCAGGGGGCGGGCAAGCAGTGGGACCCGCGCGTGGTCGAGGCCTTTTTCGCCTGTCGGGACGAAATCCGCCGCGTGTCGCGGCTCAAACCGGAAGAAGACCCCATTGAGCTGCGCATCTGGCCTTCGCTGTAGCCGGCCGTAATGTGCAAGATGCGGTTTTTCAATCAATAAAAGCGACGCTGGCTGTTTCGTCTGAAGCAACCGGGGCTTGCGCTGCCGGAGGGCGTGGAGGCTTGGGGGCTTGGGGGCTTGGAGGGATCCAGAGCCCCGCACGTCAGTGCGGGGAGGCGACTTGCGCCATGCGGCTTGCGCCTACGTCGGAGCTTCCGCTCTGATGCAAGAAAAAACGTTTCTTCTTGCAACTGGCGAGCCGCTGGCTTCAGCCAGCGGAGAAAAATAGCGCAATGCACTTATCCGGCTCTCCCCGAGCTGAAGCTCGGGGCTCGACGAAGTGAAAACAAACGCCGATTCTTCAACAAACGGTGAGCCGGGAGCGTAAGCTCCCGGAGACGATAAGAAAGCGGCGCATGATTGCCGTGCTCTCCGCGGGCTTACGCCCACGGCTCGCAGCCGCAAGAACCATCGCCAGCGGCAATACAACCGCGTGCTGACGCACGCGGCTCGCCTGGGCACAAATGCGCATCACCGGGCGAGCCGGGAGCGTAAGCTCCGTACGTGTTTAGCGTGCAAGCTCAAGACGGAGCGCCCCCAGATCAAAAGCAAGCCGAAGGCTTGCCAGCCCAGTAGCCGGTGGTCGGAGCGCAGCGGAGACCACCGGAAAGCGACGGCCATTACCCCCCCGCACCCCGGCAGGGGTGCCAGAAACAGCCAGCGGTCCTCCCTCTGGCATCCCTTCGGGATGCTATAAAGGACAAGGAAAAATGCTGCCTTCCGGGGGTCTGACGACCCCCGGCTACAGGAGCTGCGACGCCTGCGGCGTCGGTCCTCTGGCTGCTGGCTGGCTAAACACGTACGAAGTCGGCGGCTCGCCGGTTGAAAAACCGGAGGTTTGTTCTTGTCCAGTGACTCCCCCCGCTAACGCGGGGGGCTCTTGGGCTCCTCCGCGGGCTGAAGCCCGCGGCTCGCCATCCCTCCAAGCCCTCAAGCCCCCACGCCTCCAAGCCCCCAAGCCCCCGGTGCGGAAGCTCCGGCGCAAGCCGCACGGCGCAGGTCGCAAGCCGTCTTACCGTTGCGCTCCCCGCACTAACGTGCGGGGCTCCTTCACGACCCAAGACCCAACACGGTGGCCCCTTGCTCTTTCCCGCACCACGGGGGATCATGGCAGAGCATCTTCGACCCCGAGGAGCCGGTACACACCGGCGCCAGAACCTGTTTGCAGGCCTGTTTTCCTTTTTCTCCCCAACCCACAGCTTCATCCTGCAAATTCACCCTCAAAAGAAAAGAAAGGACGCGCCTCGATGTCCCCGCGGCCCTGGTTCTCCCCCGTGCTGGAGCACATCGGCGGTGTGCCCATCCGGGAGCTGGCCCGGCAGTTCGGCACGCCGCTTTACGTTTACGATGCGGAAACGATCCTCCGCCGCCGGGAGCAACTGCGCCGCTTTCCCGTGGTGCGTTACGCCCAAAAGGCCTGTTCCAACCTGGCCGTGCTGGCCCTGCTGCGCCGCCAGGGCGTGGTGCTGGATGCGGTCAGTGCGGGGGAGATCGTGCGGGCGCTGCGGGCCGGCTACCCCGCCCAGGGCGATCCTCCGCCGGTGGTCTATACGGCCGACATCTTCGACCGCCCCGCCCTGGAGCTGGTGGCCCGGCACGGCATCCATGTCAACTGTGGCTCCCCCGACATGATGGACCAGCTGGCCCAAGCCGCCGGCGGACAGGAGATCACGCTGCGGATCAACCCGGGCTTCGGCCACGGCCACAGCCAGAAGACCAACACCGGCGGCGAGCAGTCCAAGCACGGCATCTGGCACGAGCAGTTGCCCGAGTGCCTGCGGCGAGCCGAGCGGTTGGGCCATCGCGTGGTGGGGTTGCACGTGCACATCGGCTCCGGGACCGACCTGGAACACCTGGCCCAAGTGTGCCAGGCCATGGAACAGCTGGCCGAGCAGGCCGGGCCGCACCTGCGCTGGATCAGCGCCGGCGGGGGCTTGCCGGTCCCCTATCGGCCCGAGGACCCCGAGCTGGACCTGCAACGCTACCACCAGCTCTGGGAACAAACGTGCCGCCGGATCGAACAGCGGCTGGGGCACCCGGTGCGTTTGGAGATCGAGCCGGGGCGGTTCCTGGTGGCCGAAAGCGGCTACCTGATCACCGAGATCCGCGCCGTCAAGCAGCAAGGCTCCCGGCGTTACTGGCTGGTGGATGCCGGGTTCAACGACCTGGCTCGCCCGGTGATGTACGGGGCCTATCACCCGATGAGCGTCTGCCGCCGGGATGGTTCCCAGGAAGCCGAGCCTGCAGAAGAGGTGGCCGTGGGCGGGCCGCTTTGCGAGTCCGGCGACATCTTCACCCAGGAAGAAGGCGGTTTTGTCGTCTCGCGGCGGCTGCCTCGGGCCGGGGTGGGCGACCTGCTGGTGATCGGCGTGGCCGGGGCCTACGGCGCGGTGATGGGGTCCAACTACAACTCCAAGCCGCTGGCCCCCGAGGTACTGGTGCTGGAAGGCACACCGCACCTGGTGCGCCGCCGCCAGGGATGGGAAGAACTTTTTGCCGGCGAGCAAGTGCCCGAGGTGCTGGCCGCCGAATAACCTTTCCCCCGGTCCAGGAGAAACAACCATGACTTGTCGCATCGCATGGGTACTGGTGCTGGGAACGATGCTTGCCACGGTAGCCCCGGCGCCGCTGCCGGCGGCCGAGCCGGACGCCTCGCCCATAGAACGCACGTTGCTGCTTCCGCCGGGAAAGAACAACCCTCGCAACAGCGAAGGCGACTTCATCACCCTGCGCCACGGGCGGCTGCTATTTGTCTATACCCACTTCACCGGCGGCGGCAGCGACCACGCGGCCGCCTACCTGGCCGCCCGAGAAAGCCGCGACGGCGGCCGTACCTGGAGCCAGGAAGACCGCCTGGTGGTGGCCAACGAAGGCCGGTGGAACGTGATGAGCGTCTCGCTGCTGCGATTGCAAGACGGGCGGATCGCCTTGTTCTACCTGCGGAAAAACTCCCTCAAGGATTGCCGTCCCGTGGTGCGGTTCAGCTCCGACGAGGCCCGCTCCTGGAGCAAACCCCTGGAGGTGATCCGGGAGCCGGTGGGCTACTACGTGCTGAACAACGACCGGGTGATCCAGCTCCGAAGCGGCCGCCTGGTGGTGCCCGTGGCGCTGCACAACCTGCCGGAGTACCAGAAGCCGGACTGGCGGGGGCAGGTGATGTGCTATCTTTCCGACGATGGCGGGCGCAGCTGGCACCGCAGCCGCACGGTGCTAACCGGCTACGACGCCCGGGGGCGCCGCCTGGTGACCCAGGAACCGGGCGTGGTGGAACTGAAGGACGGGCGGCTGATGCTCTACTGCCGCACCGACGGCGGCTCGCAATATGTGAGCTATTCCCGCGACCAGGGCGAAACCTGGAGCAAGCTGCAACCCTCGCAGCTCATCTCGCCGGTCTCCCCGGCCACGATCAAACGCATCCCCAGCACCGGCGACCTGCTGGCCGTGTGGAACGACCACCGGCATGCCACCCCGCAGATCCGCGGCAAACGCACCCCGCTTGTGGTGGCCATCTCCCGCGACCAGGGACGCACCTGGATCCACCGCCGCGTGATCGAAGACGACCCCTCCGGCTGGTACTGCTACATCGCCGTCCACTTTGTCGGGGAGCACGTGCTGCTGGGCCACTGCACCGGCAGCACGAAAAAGTACCCGCGCCTGAGTATGAGCCAGATCGTGCGGTTTCCCGTTTCGTGGCTGTACGAGGAACCGTAAGTAGGTGGCAAGCATGCCCCAAGAGCTTGAACCCCTTTCGCCAGAACAACTGCTGGGTGCCCTGGACGCCCGGGGGTGGGAAACCTTGCGCAAGCGGCTGCAACAAAGCCGGTTTCGCCGCAGCTTTCACCTGGGCGCGGAGGAGCGGGCGTATCTGCGTCACCAGGGCTTGGCCCGTGTGGTGCAAGAGGCCCAGGGCTTCGTCCTGCAGCGGCTGGCCCCGGCCCGACCGCCCCGGGACGGCAAGCAGACGCCTTACCGCGGGCATCCGGTCTTTGTGGCCCAGCATGCCACGGCCACCTGCTGCCGCAAGTGCCTGGGACGCTGGCACGCCATCGCCGCGGGAGCGGCACTCACCACCGAACAACAGCACTACGTGGTGGCCGTGCTGGCCTGGTGGCTGGCCGAAAGCGTGGGGCAGAGCATCGAAGCGCTTTGGCCGGGCCGGCAGCGGCAGTTGTTCTAAACCCAACTTCGCTACAAACGGCCAACCGCCGGCTTCCGCCGGGGGAGGGCGTGGGGGCTTGGGGGCTTGGGGGGATGGAGGAGCCCCGCACGTCAGTGCGGGGAGGCAGCAGTATCGGCTTGTGGTGTGCGCCCTGCGGCTTGCGCTGGGTGCTTCCACACCGGAGGTCTTGGGTCTTGGGTCCTGGGTCTTGCGGTGGTGCTTCCGCACCAGTGCGAGAAAAAGCGTTTATTCTTGCAACCGGCCAACCGCCGACTTTAGCCGGGTACGTGTTTAGCGTGCCAGCACAAGACGAAGCGCCCCC
>JALSGI010000002.1 GCA_026982835.1 Planctomycetota bacterium
TGCAGGGCGTCGATCTTCTCGATCTGGTTGCCTCCCAGGTAGAGCGAAGCCAGTTGGGAGAGGGCACCCAGCGGGCCGATGTCTTTCACCTTGGCATTTTCCACATAGAGGGAAGCCAGCTTGTTCAGTCCGGCCAGGGGCGAGAGATCCTCCACCGGATTGCCCGAGAGAACCAGGTATTGCAGGGCGGTGAGCCCTTTCAAGGGGGTCAGGTTGGTAATTTTGTTTTCGGCCACATCCAGCGATTGGAGGTTTTTCAATCCTGCCAGCGGCGAGAGGTCCTGGACCTGGTTCTGGGGGATGCGCAGCAGCAGCAAGTTGCGGCAGTGTTCCAGTCCGGCGAGGCTGGAGATGCCCGCCGCGGGGGCTTCCAGCACGAAGATTTTTTCCAGGTCGGCCTTGGTCAGCGGTTTGTCGGTGCCGCGTTTTTCATAGACGGCCTTGCGCAGGGCGGCCTCCAGGGCCTTGTCGGGGATTTTCACCTCCTGGGCCAGCGTGGTGGAAGCAAGCAGCACCAGAACCCACGGCAGAGCGAATCGAGCACATTGCATGGCGGTGTCTCCTGCGTCTTCGAGGAACGAGGCTCGGCAAACGCGGCTTGCGGCCGACACAGCCACACAGGGCAACTTCCGGCTTTCGGGAACCGGCGCCGGATGAGGCTGGTCAAAGTGGATCTTCGCCTCCGAAAGCGTATTATAGTCCCGTTTCCGCCGCACGCCACTGGCCCTGTATCCGGCCAGGCATTACCCTCGCAGGCACGCGGCGGCTTCCGCACCTTGAGCTGCCTTTGAAGTTGCAACCATGAACATCGGCATCATCACTCCGGCTCCGCCGGGTTCTCGGCAGGGGAACCGCGTAACCGCGTTGCGCTGGGCTCGGCTGCTGCGGGAGTTGGGGCACCGCGTGCAGGTGGCCCAGCACTACCACGGCCAGCCCTGGCAAGTGCTGGTGGCCCTCCATGCCCGAAAAAGCCATCGCGGGATCAAGCGCTTCCGGCGGCAACGCCCGCAGGCCCCCATCGTCGTGGCCCTGACCGGCACGGACATCTACGGCGACCTGCCCCGCGGAAACCCCCAGGCCCGGGAAAGCCTCCAGCTGGCCCACGCCCTGGTGGTGCTGCAACCGCACGCCCGGGAGCAGCTCCCGCGGTCATCTCGGGCCAAGGCGCAGGTCATCTACCAATCGGTACAAACTCGCTTGCAGTGGCAGCCGGTGCGGCGGGTGTTTCGCATCTGCGTGCTGGGTCACTTGCGGCGAGTGAAGGATCCGTTTCGGGCCGTGCGGGCTGTCGCCTGGCTGCAACGCCACGCCGGGGAGCTGCAACCAGGCTGCACCCTGCCCCGGCTGGAAGTGGTTCTGGCCGGCCGGGCCTTGCAGGCCGGCTTTGCTCAAAGAGCCGAGCAGCTCCAGCGGCGTTATTCATGGTTTCGCTGGCTGGGGGAGTTGCCGCATCATCGGGCCATGCGGCTGCTGGCCGGCAGTGGTGTGCTGGTGCTCAGCTCGCAGTTGGAGGGCGGGGCCAACGTGGTGTGCGAGGCGATGGCCGTGGGCACGCCGGTGCTCTCCAGCAATATCGGCGGCACGCGGGGGTTGCTGGGCCAGAAGTATCCGGGCTTGTTTCCCGTGGGCGATCACCGCGCGCTGGCCCGGCTCCTCCTCCGCTGCATCGCCCAGCCGGCGTTTCTGCACCGGTTGCATCGGTGGTGCCACGGGCGGCGTGGGCTGGTGGACCCGGAACGAGAACGCCGCAGTTGGGCCCAGTTGCTGGAGCGGCTCTTCCGGAGTTAGCCAGTGGGGGCGTGGGGACTTGGAGAGACGGCGAGCCGCGGGCGTAAGCCCGCGGTTGAACTGCCGCTGGCGCTGGTTCTTGCATCCGCGAGCCGTGGGCGTGAGCCCACGGAGAGCACGGCAATCATGCGCCACTTTCTTATCGTCTCCGGGAGCTTACGCTCCCGGCTCGCCGTTTGTGAGAAAAAACGCTTTTTCTCGCTTGGCCCGGAAGCGTCAAACCAATCAATGTGCTAGCTGGCTAAACACGTACTTAGTCGGCGGAGAAGAAAACGGCGAGCCCCCGGCTTTAGCCGGGTACGTGTTTAGCGTGCCAGCATAAGACGGAGTGTTTCCAGAGCAAAAGCAAGCCGATTTTTCTCTGGCTCTCCCCGGGCTTCGCACGTGTTTAGCGTGCCAGCATAAGACGAAGCGCCCCCAGAGCAAAAGAGTTGATTTTTTCCGGCGAGCCGCGTGCGTGAGCACGCGGTTGCTACCGTTTGTGGCCGATGCTACGCTGGCCAACCGCCGGCCGGCGCCTGCGGCTCGCCGTTGCAAGAATCAAAGCAAGTCCACCAGGTACGTTGTTTTCCACAAAACACGCTTTTTCCTGTCCGGTGCGGAAGCACCAGTGGCGAGCCCCGGACTTCGTACGTGTTTAGCCAGCTAGCAGCCGGAGGACCGACGCCGCAGGCGTCGCAGCTTCGTAGCCTCACGGTCGTCAGACCCCCGGGAGGCAGCGTTTTTCCTTGTCCTTGAGCATCCCGAAGGGATGCCAGATGAAGGAACGGTCCGTTGGTTTCTGGCACCCCTGCCGGGGTGCGGGGTGAGAGAAAGGCCGCCACGGTCCGGTGGTCTCCGCTGCGCTCCGACCACCGGCTACAAGGCTGGCAAGCCTTCGGCTTGCTTTATGGTTTGGACACATCACACCTTGTGCTAGCACGCTAAACACGTACCGGACTTCAGTCCGGGGAGAGCCAAGAAAAAACGCATGTCGATTTTCTCCGCCAGCTGAAGTCGGCGGCTCGCCGTTTGGCGTGACAGTCAGCGCTTTTTGGTCCGGGCGCGGAAGCACTCCGTGCAGGCCCCCCGGCGCAAGCCGCACGCCGACGCTCGTCCCGTGCGGAAGCTCCCGGAGCAAATTCGCAACTTGGCTGCGGGGAAACCCTACGCAAATCCCCGATCAGCGATTAGCCTTGTTAAGCAACGCTCCCGGCTCTGCCCGGGCGCTGCCGCGGCGGATGGCGCAGTCCCACGCTTTCCTGTGAAATGGAGCGAGCATGTCGATTGTCGATCACGCGGTCATCGTCGTTTACCTGGCGGCGATGGTGGGCTTGGGAATCTGGTTCTCCCGGCGGCAGAAGTCGGCCGAGGAGTACTTCCTGGCCGGGCGGAGGATGGCCTGGTGGGCCGTGGGCACCAGCATCACCGCTTCGCTGTTGAGCAGTCTCACCTACCTGGGTGAGCCGGGTGAGGTGTGGAGCTCCGGGGCCACGCACATGCTGGGCAAGATGCTGGGCATCCCGTTTGAGATGCTCATCGTCTGGCTGTTTCTCATCCCGTTTATGATGCGGTTCCGTTTCACCTCGGCCTACGAGTATCTGGAGTACCGCTTCAACACCACGGCCCGGCGGCTGGGGCTGGTCCTGTTCCTGGTGATGGCCACGCTGTGGATGGGCTTCGTGGTGCTGGCCTCCTCGCGGGCGCTGGCCGCTGTAAGCGGCATCCCGCTGCCGGTGATCATTCTCACCATGGGCGTGGTGGCCACGGTTTACACGATCCTGGGGGGGCTGCGGGCGGTGATCTGGACCGACGTGATCCAGGTGGTCCTGCTGGTCGGCGGCGGGTTGTTCTCGATTGCGGCGGTGGCCTGGATGACCGAAAGCTGGATCCCACAATGGTATGCCACCACGAAGCAGTACCTGCTCCAGCACGCCGGCGAGCACAAAGCGCTGCCCTGGTTCAGCGCCGCCCCGCGGGTGCGGGCCACGATCGTTACCGTGGCCATCAACATGGCCGTGTGGTACATGTGCACCCATGCGGCCAACCAGATGACCGTGCAGCGCTACTTCAGCACCTCCGACCTGAAACAGGCCCGACGCAGCTTCCTCACCGGCAGCGTGATCGATGTGTTCGTGAACTTGATGTTGCTGGTGGTGGGGCTGGCCCTGGTCCATTACTACGTGGGCCACGGCCATCCGCTGCCGCAAGGGATCGACATCCAGGTGCGGCAGAAGCGGGACCTGATCTTTCCGGCCTTTGCCATCGGCGAGCTGCCCCCGGGCGTGGGCGGGGGGATTCTAGCCGCGCTGCTGGCTGCGGCCATGAGCAGCATCGACTCCGGGATCAACGCCATTGCCACCGTGCTGTGCGTGGAGCTGCGCGACGCCCGACGCCGACGCGACGGCACCCTGACGGCCGACGGTCAACTGCCCGACCAGGTGCGCCTGGCCCGCTGGATCACCCTGGCCGGCGGGGCGTTCATCACGCTGGCGGCCTGGGGGCTGGACTACCTTCCGCCGGGCTGGGGGCTCATCGACGCCATGCCCCGCACCTTCAACGCCATCGTGGCCCCGCTGGGTTCGCTGTTTTTGATCGGCATCTTCCTGCCCCGGGTCGGCCCGCGGGCGGCCGTGCTGGGCGTGGTGCTTAGCCTGGCGGTGAGCCTGGGCATCGGCTACTTCCAGCCGCTGGCCACCTGGCTGGTGGACCGGCAAATGCTCTCGCAGGCCACGTTGGATTCCTGCGGGCTGTGGGACGCCAAAAATGGCTGCCCCCATTCGATCAGCTTCACCTGGATCCTGCCCGGCTCGCTCGTGGCGGGACTGGCCGGGGCCTGGGTGCTGAGCTTTCTGCTTCGGGACCGCCAGGAGCCGGTGCCCGCGTTCAGTTGGAGCACGCGGCACGCATCCTCGCCGCTGGTACAAAAGGACCAGTAGCCTCACGGAGAAACCCGCGGAAAACCTTCGCACCTCCGGCAGCGGGCAACTACAATCAATAGCGGTTCCCAAGGCGCGACGCTGGCTCGCTTTTGCTGGAAGGAGAAAACGATGAAGTACGGCGCAGGCTTGCTGATGCTTGGGGCGTTGCTGGCTGCCCCGACCCCGGTCGTCCAGGCCGAGGAAGGCTGGATCGTCCTGTTCGACGGCAAGAGCCTCGACGGCTGGAAGGCCAACGAACGCCCGGAAAACTGGACCGTGGAAGACGGGGCCATCGTCGGCCGAGGAAAACGCAGCCACCTGTTCTACCTGAAGCGGAAGTTCAAAGACTTCGAGTTCAAGGCCGAAGTGATGATCAACCCCGGCGGAAACTCCGGCATGTATTTCCGCGCCCAATGGGGGCCGGGATGGCCCAAAGGCTACGAGGCCCAGGTGAACAACACCCACCGCGATCCACGCAAAACCGGCAGTCTTTACGGCTTTGTCGATGTGCGCAAGCAACTGGTCAAGGACAACCAGTGGTTCACCCAGCACGTGACCGTGCGGGGCAACCACATCGTCATCCGCGTCAACGGCCAGGTGGTGGTCGATTTCGTCGATCCGAAGCACACCTACCGCGAAGGCTACATCGCCCTGCAACAGCACGACCCGGGCAGTGTGGTCCGGTATCGCAAGATCCTGGTCAAGCCGCTGGATTGAAGCAGCCGGGCGAGTCGGCCAGCGGACGTGTGATCTTGCCCCGGCGAGCCGCCGGGGCCGGCCGGCGGTTGGCCAGACGGACCACTACTGCGGGAACAACCGCGGGCTGGTGCTCCCGGCTCGCCGGTGCGAGAATGAGCGTCAATTGGCACCGAAACCAGCGAACCGGGAACAAGAAAACATTGCTGGTAATGTTCGCTGGGGGGGCTGGGGCGAAGAGAACAACAAGGGCAGGACTTCTCCACAGGGAGAGTGTGCCACCTGGGGCCAGGCTTTCTTTAGCCGCCCTGGAGCAACTTCCCCTGGACCGGGTTCTTTTCCAGCCAGGCTTTCAGCCCTTCGGCTTCGGCTTCCAGGTCGCTCTTGAGCTTCTCGTAGAACTCCTCTTGCAGCACTTTTTCCTGTTCCGGGTTTCGGCGGTCTTTCGGCACCCGTTGGGCCAGGACGTTCCGAACCCGCTGCAGGGCCTGAACGGCTTCGGCCAGGTTTTTTCGAGCTTCTTCCTTTTGTACCTGGGCCAGCAGCCCTCCCTTGCCGTCATTCCCCCAAAGCACCAGCAGCAGCCGACCCACGTCGGCCTGGATCTGGCGGCGCATCAACTCCAGCGGCACCTCGCGGCTGATGCTGCGGTGGATCAGCTCGATACCCACCCGGGCGGGCAGCTCGGGGTTGAACCCCTGCACCTGGCTCAGATCAAGCCGACCCAGCGCCTCCAGGGCGGCGATCCGCAGCGCAAGGTCTTCCTTGGTGTTAGCGGCCACCTGGAATAACTGCTCCACCACCGGATGCCCCTGGCTGCCCAGGATGTTCGTGCGGCGCAAGTTTCCCAGGCCCTCGGCCGCACGGATGCGAATCCAGGTGTTCACCGCGGGCGAGGACTCCAGCTCCGGCCAGCCTTTTTCCAGCACTTGCAGCAGGGTGCGCAGCAGGCGGGCGGCCAGTTGGGGATCACTCACGGAACCGTAACGCGTATGCCGCACCACGCCCACCAGGGCCCCGATGCGGATCACCGGCGGATGCTTTTGGGCGTCCGAGACGATGTCCAGCAAAACGGGCAAAGCCTCCGGTAGGGGGACCGGGGGCTGGTTATCTTGCGATTCGCGCTGGTTGAGCAGCCCGATCAGCAGCACAGCGTTGTAGCGCACGGCCATGGGAGCGTCCTTTTTCTCCACCAGGGCGGGGAGTCGGGCCAGCAGGTGCGCTACGGCCTCCTGGTGGGCCGTGGAGTTGTTCTTCTCGCCAAGTTCCCGCAACGTGTTAAGGAGGGGCTGAACCGCGCGGGTGACCAGCCGCTCGTTCTGGTAGTTGTAAGGGAGCTGCATCCGCTGCAAGTGCAAATCGAACATCTGCCGCAGCGCCTGGCGTTGCTGATCGCCGCCCAGAGCGCCGGTTTCGAACACTCGTTTCAGTTGGCCGAATTTCAAGGTGGAAATCTTCCCGTTTAAGGTTGTGTCGGCCATGCGGAGTTGCCGGAGGCGTTCCTTTTCCTGGGCCTGTTGGTCCTTGTCTTTTTGCTTTTTGGCGGGGGCGGGACGCTGGGCCCAAGCCGATTGCACCAGCACACTGCAACCCAGCAGCAAAAGAAAGCAAGCGACCCCTGACAGCTTTCGGCGATTCATCGTTCCGGTTACCTCGAAATGGATGGCGGAATTGTGGCGGCGAAATGCCCCAAACGCTCCTTGCCTTCATCATAATTTCCTCCGGCACAAAATGCGAGACTTCCGCTGGGCCGGGTGCGGCTGAGATTTTGTGGCGGTTTTCAGGCGGCCTGGCGGATGCAGGTGGTCCAAAGGTGGTCAAAAGTTCCATCCAGCAATGCCGCCCGCAGGCTCAACACCGCCTCGGCCCGGCGTTTGCG
>JALSGI010000003.1 GCA_026982835.1 Planctomycetota bacterium
CGATCACGGCCGTGTGCCACTGCGCCCCACCACAGAACCGCCCCACGGCCCAGGAAATGGCCAACTGCCGCCCGTGGCTGGAACAGACGCTGGCCCTGGTCCCCTTCCGCGTGGTGCTGACCCTGGGGCAAGTGGCCTGGGACGCCGTGGTCCGGCACGCCCGAATGCACCAGTGGCTGGCCGGCCCTCGCCCCCGCTTCTCCCACGGAGCCTGCGTGCCGCTGAGCCGCGGCCGCTGGCTGCTGGGCTCCTACCACCCCAGCCAGCAGAACACCTTCACCGGCCGCCTGACCGAAACGATGTTCGACCAGGTGTTCGCCACGGCCCGGGAACTGCTCGCCAAAGCAGAGCTTCCGCCCCCTTCCGGCGGCTCTTCCCGTGCCGCTACCCGGCGCTGATCCACACACACAGCACCATGCCGCTGAGGCCGAAGATCACCACCGCGAACAAAATCCCGGCAATGGTGCCCATCGCCTGGCGATCCTCTTCCAGCAGGCTTTGCTGCTCCTGGGGATCGAACACCTGGTGGAACAAGTCCTTCTCCGCAGTCGAAGGTGCGTGGCTCATCGCGGGGCAACCTCCTCTTACGATGGACGGGTCGCTCAGGTACCCCCTAGCAAATCCTGCACCAACGAACCCTCGTCTTTGCTGTGGCGGCCAGGGGCGGCCGGGAACCACGCTCGTCCGGGCTGAAGATTTCCACGCAAAACATCTTTCTGCCGGACTTTCTCTCCCAGGGAAAAAGCCAGGCAGCCGCTCGTGTCAACCACGCGCGCTTGGGCACCACTGGCACACCATCGGCGTGCCGGCACAGGGCGATGGAGCACACGCCCATCCCGAGCCTGCAATCCTAACCTATCACCGTGGCACGGTTTCGGACAATTCTGGATGTTTTTATCCTTTTTGTGGCACCTCTTTTGCGGAACCTCGGGGGCGGGAAGGTCCGTGAAGCCAACCGCGGCCGGAGCGTCTGGGCCGTGGCCGGGGGGGTTGTTTCCCCCGCCGGGCTTCACGTCCGCCAGCGGAAGAGGAGTCATCGGGATGAGTTCGCCGGAACCCTCGGCCCGCCGCTTCGCCCAGCAAACCTCCCAAGAGCACGTGGCCCTGGATCACAAGCTGGAACAGTTGCACCGCACCACCGAACAACTCCAGCAGCTTTGGCTCACCTGGCAGGAACAACTGCGGCAGCTGCTCAAGTTCCTCCAAGGCCACTTCGCCGCCGAGGAACGGGGCGGGTACTTCTGCCACGTGGTGCAGCACGCCCCCTGGCTGAAAGAGCAGGTGGATCGGCTCCACGCCCAGCACGAGCAGTTGCATCACCAGCTGGACCAGCTGGCGGCTCGGGCCGAACACGCCCAGGTGGAGTTGCTGGCCCCGATGGTCGAACAACTCGCCCAATGGATCCACCAGCTCCAGCAGCACGAACAGCAAGAGAACCGCTTGCTGCAGGAGGCGTTCACCCAGGACATGGCCGAGGGGGACTGACTGCTGCCCTTGTTTGCTTGCACTGCCCGGCATAGCTTGGAAAAAAGAGCGTTTCCCTGCCGTTTTGCTTTTCCAACTGCCGGGCGTCGATGATTGATCTGTTGCGACAAGAAGTGGCACTGGCCTCCACCTGGGTGGTGAAGCTCGGTACGCGGGTGCTGACCGACTCCCAGGGACGGCTGGACCGCCACCGCATCGACCAGTTGGCCCGCCAGGTCCACCGGCTCCACCAGCACGGGCGACGGGTGGTGCTTGTGAGCTCCGGAGCGGTGGCCGCAGGGATGGCCCGGCTGGGACTGCAACATCGCCCGCTGGACATCCCCCAACTGCAAGCCATCGCCGCCGTGGGGCAGGCGCACCTGGTGGAAGCCTACGAGGAGGCGTTCGGCCGTTTCGGCATCCACGTGGCCCAGGTGCTGCTCACCGCCGAGGACGTGCAACACCGCACCCGGTACCTGAACGTGCGCAACACGCTGCTGGCGCTGTTGCGGCACGGGGTGGTGCCGGTGGTCAACGAGAACGACACGGTCTCCGTGGAGGAGTTGCAAACCACCTTCGGCGACAACGACCGCCTGGCCGCCCTGGTGACCACGCTGCTGCAAGGGCCGCTGCTGGTGCTGCTGTCGGACGTGGAGGGGCTGTACGACGGACCGCCCGAAGAGCCCGGCTCCAAGGTGATCCCCACCGTGACTTGCCTGGACGAGTCGATCTTCGCTCTGGCCCAGGATCGCAAGGGGAGCTTGAGCAAAGGGGGCATGGCCTCGAAGCTGGCCGCGGCCCACCTGGCCGGTTCGGTGGGCGAGAACTGCATCATCGCCAGCGGCCGCGATCCGCAAGTGCTGCTGAAGATTCTTCGCGGCGAGCCGGTGGGTACGCTCATCCTGCCGCAAGCCAACCAGGTGCCGGCCTGGAAGCGCTGGATCGGCTTCACGGCCCGGCCCCGTGGAAAACTGCTGCTGGACCCGGGGGCCGTCGCTGCCGTGGTGCGGCAGGGTTGCTCGCTGCTGGCTGCCGGAGTGACCGAGGTGCAGGGCAACTTCGCCAAGGGGGATGTGGTCCGGCTGTGCAACGCCCAGGGGGAGGAGCTGGCCCGCGGGCTGGTCAACTACCCGGCCGACCAGTTGCGTCGCATCCGCGGGCTGAAAAGCCACCAGATTGCCGCCGCACTGGGGCACTGCCCCTACGAGGAAGTCATCCACCGCGACAATCTGGTGCTCACTACCTCGGCCGCTTCTGCCGCCCGCAAGTAGGGGCGTTGTTGCTGCCGGTGGCCCTGGGTATCATCGAACTCTCCCGGCACACCCTTGGCATTCCCCGAGCCAGGCCGCGCGATGAGCACCCATACCCGCCCCCCCTACGACGAAGACCTGTTCCAGGACACCACGATGACCTTCGGCGAGCACCTGGCGGAGCTGCGCCAGTGCTTGCTGCGGGCGTTGTTGGGCCTGGTGCTGGTGTTCGTGGTGGTGCTGGCGGTGGATCTGCCCAGCCGGATCATCAGCTTCATCAACCGCCCCTTGCAGGGAGTGCTTACCGACTTCTACCTGCAACGGGCCCAGCAGTGGCTCGGGGACCAGTTGGCCGAGGTGCGGCGTTTGGGCTACCCGGTTCCGCCCCGGGAAACCATGCTCGACACCATCCAGCAGGACCGGCTGATCCCGGAGCTTTTCTTTCTGGATGTGGATCGCATGGGGCAGTACCTGGCCCAACTCTATCCCGAACGCTTCTCCGCCGCGGCTGCCGCGCCTTTCCGTCAGCAGGACCTGCTGGACCCGGTGGCCCTGTGCCGCCTGCTATGGCAGGAGCAGCAAGAAGGCGCCCCGGCCGCAAAAAAACTGTGGCAGCGCCTTCCCAAGGAAGCACGCCGGGTGATCCAACAGGTGGGCTTGGGGAACAGCGGCACCCTTTCGGCCCAGCAACTGGAGGTGCTCGTCCAGGGTTTCTCCCAACTGGTGCAGGGCGATTCCCCGTTGCTACAGGAGGAGGATTATCAGCAATACCTGGGGATGCAGCTCCAGGTGGCCCTCACCCCGGCCCAACGCCTGGCCATGCAGCGTCGGGAGCGGTTTTTGCAATTGCAGCAACTGGTGGAAAACGGCCGGCGGCCGCCGCTGCCGGTGTGGAATCGCCTGGTGCTGGCCGCACTGTTTCCCGAGATGATCGCCTCCGGTCCCCGCAAACAGAACATGGTCCCCGTGGTGCTGTGGCGCTCGCTGGAAGAAGACCCGCGGGTGAGCATCAAGAGCCTGGGCCCGTACGAAACCTTCATGATCTGGCTCAAGGCGGCCATCGTGGCCTCGCTGGTCGTGGCCAGTCCCTGGGTGTTTTACCAGCTGTGGATTTTTGTGGCCGCGGGCCTTTACCCGCACGAGAAGCGATACGTTTACATCTTTTTGCCCATCAGCCTGGGGCTGTTCCTGGGCGGAGTGGTGATGTGCTTCGTGTACGTGCTGCCGATCGTGTTGGACTTTCTGTTTGTGTTCAATCGCTGGACCGGGGTGGACCCGGACATGCGCATCTCCGACTGGTTCGGATTCGCCTTGATGCTGCCGCTGATGTTCGGCGTGTCGTTCCAGTTGCCGCTGGTGATGTTGTTCCTGGAGCGGATCGGGGTGTTCACCGTGGAGGCCTACTTGTCGCAGTGGCGGATGGCCATCCTGGTCATTCTGGTGCTGAGCATGCTGCTGACGCCGATGGACCCGGGCAGCATGCTGCTGATGGCCATTCCGCTGATCGGCCTTTACTTTGGCGGAGTGGCCCTGTGCCGCTACATGCCTCGCAGCAGCAGCCCCTACGGGGAAGTACCGCCGGAGTAGTCCGCCTGCGGCCGCAGGGGGTGGGGCGTGGCGGGCTCGGGCAGCCTCGGGGATCGGCTGCGGCGATTCAATGCACGAAGCGGAAATCCAGCGTGGCAAACAGCCCTTGGCACAACAACGTCCAGGCCCACAACTCCGCCTCGCGGCCGGAGTCACCGCCGACGGAAAGACGCCGGCCCAAGAACTGCTCGGCCGCCTTGCGTTCCGCCTCCACGGGGGGACGCCCCAAGAAACGCACAAACGCCCGGTGCAGCCGCCGCTGCGGGTCGGCCTCCTCTTCAAGCAGCCGCGCAGCGGCCCGCTCGGCCTGCTCCAACACAAAGGGGCTGTTCATCAGGTACAGGGCCTGCGTGGGCAGCACGCTGCGGGAACGGCGACCCACCACCATGTTGGGATTGGCAAAGTCGAACACCTGGAACAGCTCCGGCAGCGTGTTTCGCAGCACGGGCAGATAGACGCTCCGTTTGCGAGAGGAGGGACGGTAGCCGAACTCCCGCTTCAGCGAAGGTGGAAACGCCGGGCCGCCCAGGCTCAGATCCAACTGGCCGCTGACGTAGAGCATCGCGTCCCGCAACGCCTCGGCCTCCAGCACCTTCCGCTCCGCGCGCCAAAAGAGCCGATTGGCCGGGTCCACTCGGGCCTGTTGCTGCCGGGGATCGCTACTGAGCTGATAGACCCGCGAAAGCACGATCAACCGGACCAGCCGCTTGGTGGACCAGCCGTTTTGCACGAACCACGCCGCCAGGTAGTCCAGCAGCTCGGGGTGTGTCGGCTCCTGGCCGGTGGTGCCGAAGTTGTCCGGCGTGGCCACCAGCCCCCGACCCAGCAGGTGTTGCCACACCCGGTTGACATAAACGCGGGCCGTGAGCGGATTGCGGGGATGGGCGATCCAGCGGGCCAGCTCCAGGCGGCCGCTTTGATCCTCCGGCACGGTGATGCCCAGGGAACCCACCACGCTCAGAAAACCACGCGGCACGCGGGGCCCCGGGCGGCGCAGGTCTCCCCGCAGGCAAATGTGCCAGTCGCCCGGCTCGGGCTGTTCCAGCACGGACATCACCTGGGGCGGCTCCTCGGGAGCGTTTTGCTCCAGGTGCCGGAGTTCGGATTCGGCCTGCTTTTGCCGCTGCCGAAGCTGCTGGAGTTGCCGCTCCAGCCGGGCCAGGGCCTTGGCGGTGGTTTCTTCTTGTTTTGGGGAAGAAGCGGCGGCCAGCGGCACGAACCGCACCGCATCGGCGATCAGCACGCCGGGCCCGGCCGCCTGTAGCGAGACAGTGGCGGGCGCCTCGGCAGTGAAGGAGAAGTGCCCCAAGTCGTGGAAGCCCTGCGGGTGGTCGTTCCCTTGCCGCTGATCGAGGAACCGTTCTGCGGTGCCCTGGGCGTGACGGATGCGGACGCGCACCCGGCGGCAACGGTTGGTGTGTGCCGTGTAGCTCAACTGCACCAGATAGCGGCCGGGCGGGAGCTGCATCTGGTAAACCGCCTGGGCACCCGGGGAGCTACTGTAGCGATACCCCTGGCCCACGAACGGCTTGACGCCGCGGCTGCGTTGCCAGGGGCCGGTGAGCCGGGCCTGGTCGTCGTCCACCACCACGGCCTTTTCCGGCTGCAAGCCGAGCAGTCGGGCACGCTTTTGACGAAGCTGGCCGAGCTGTTTTTTGGTTTCCTGGATCTGGTGCTGAAGTTCCCGGCGGCGTTTTTGGTAGTGGTCCCAGCGGGCCTGCTGCTGAGGGGACAGGGGAAGCGGGCGGGTGGTAAAGCCGGAGACGTTCCCCGGCACCAGCGACTTGGTGCTGTGGAAGATACCGGCCAGGGCGTAGTAATCGCGCATGGGGATCGGATCGAACTTGTGGTTGTGGCAGCGGGCACAGCCCAGCGTCATACCCAGGAAAGCCTTGCCCACGGTGGAGAGTTGCTCGTCGATTACTTCCACTCGCAGCAGGGGCTTGTCCTGCAGTTCGTAGTTGATCGGTCCCAGCACCAGGAAGGCGGTGGCGATCAGGTTGTCCTGCCGCCGACGCCAGTCTTGTTCCGGGAGCAGGTCGCCGGCCAGGTGTTCCAGCACCAGGCGATCAAACGGCTTGTCCTGGTTGAAGGCGCGGATCACATAGTCGCGGAACCGCCACGCCTGGGGGAACAGCAGCGAGCGGCCTCCGCCGCTGGAGTCGCCGTAGCGAACCACGTCCAGCCAGTGGCGTCCCCAGCGCTGGCCAAAGCGCGGATCGGCCAGCAGGCGGTCCACCAGCCGCGGCCAGCGATCCGCCCTGCGGTCGGCCAGGAACCGCCGGACCTCCTCCACCGTGGGGGGCAGGCCCCACAGATCGAAGTACACCCGCCGCAACAGCACCTCGTCGGAGGCATCCCGGCCAGGGGAGAGCCCTTGGGCCTCCAGTCGGGCCAGGATGAAGCGATCCACCGGGGTGCGGGCCCAACCGGACTGCTTCACCGGTGGCGGAGCGTGTGGCTCCACAGGTCGAAAGGCCCAGTGGTCCCGGCCCTGATCCCAGTTTGCAGAGGGCTTGGGCCTTCCGTCCCGGGGGTCCGGTGCCCCCAGCTCGATCCAGCGACGGAAATCGGCCACCACCCGATCCGGCAAGCGGCGGTCCGGGGGCATTTCAAAGGTTTCGTGCTTCAGGGCTCCGAGGATGAGGCTTTCTTCGGGTTTTCCGGGCACCACGGCCGGCCCGCTGGCTCCCCCGCGGCGAATCCCGGCCCGGCTGTCCAGCAGCAGCTCCCCCTGCACTTCCTTGGCCCTCGCGCTGTGGCAGCCGTAGCAGTGCTTGACCAGCACGGGACGGATTTTTTTCTCGAACAGCTCGATTCCCGGGTTGGAGGCGTCCTGGGCCCGGCCGACAGCCGCCAGGGAAAACACCAGCAGCCCTCCCACTGCGGAAATCAACAGCCACGTCCAGCGGGAGAAACAGCAAACGCCGAAGCGATGGAAAGACCGGCACATGG
>JALSGI010000004.1 GCA_026982835.1 Planctomycetota bacterium
CTAACAACCAGTGGTTTATCTCCTCGGGCCAGGATGGACACGTGGTGTTCTGCAAATACACCTTGCCTGCTGCGGCGAGCAAGGCGGCGTTCAAGGCTGCGGTGGTCCGGGCTGCCTGGGCACCCGGGGCGCAACTGCTGGCCGTGGCCTTGCAGGACAAGACGATCCACCTGCTCCGCACCAGCGACGGGGGCGTGCAGCGGTCGCTGCCGGCCCAGGGAGCGGACGTGGTCGCCCTGGCCCTGCGCAACGACGGGGCCCAGCTTGCCGTGGCCACGGCTGACAAGAAGGTCCACTTGTTCCAGGCCGGCGACGGCAAGCTGATCAAGACGCTTTCGGTGCCGGGTGATCCGGTGCAGGTGGCCCTGGCCCCAGGCGGCTCCACGGTGGCCGTGGCTACCCGGGACAACAAGGTGCGGTTGCTGGAGACCGCCGGGGAGGGGAAGCAACAGCGGGAGTTGGGCGGTCTGAGTGCACCGGCCCTGCTGCTGGCCTGGCTACCGGATGGGAAACAACTGGTGGTGGCCGAGCCGGGAGGCGTGCGCTGGTTCAACACCGCCGACGGCAAACAACTGCGGCACCTGGGTGCCAAGAGCAAGCTGGTGGCGGTCCATTGGCTTCCCGGCAGCGCTTCCCTGGCCACGCTTGCCGCCGACGGTGCGGTTAGCGTTTACCAATTGGCCGACGGCAAGCAGCTAGCCGCCTGGAACGCCGGCCCGGGACAGTCGCGCGTGTTTTTGAGCCCCGACGGCAAATGGGCCGTGACGGCCGCGGCCAAAGAGGCCCGGCTCTGGCACACCGCAAGCGGTACCCGCCTCCAGCGATTTGCTGCCGCCGGGGAGCTGATCGCCGTGGGGCTTTCGCCGGATGCCCAGCAGGCGCTGCTGTTGAGCACCGCGGGCCAGTTCCAGCGGCTGCCGGTGGCCTATGCGGCCCACCTTCCGCCCCAGGGAGGAGCTGTTTCGGCGCTGGCCGTTCATGGCTCTGGCACGCATTTATTCTTCGTGGGTGCGGACCAGAAGGTTCACGTCTGGGATGTGCGCAACCCGGCCGCTCCCAAGTCGGAGCGCAAGCTGGAAGGAAGCCAGGGAAAGCTGCATGCGGTGGCCTTGAGCGGCAACGGCCAGTTGCTGGCCGCCGCAGGGGAAGGGAAGACCGTTTGGCTGTGGAACACCGGCAACGGGCAGCTGCAGGGGACGATCGCCGCGGGGGGCACCGTGCAGGGCTTGAGCTTTGCGCCCAACAACACGCGCCTGGCCGTGGCCACCGACCAAGGGGCGCTGGTGGTCGATCCGGCCAGCAAGCTGGTGCTGGAGCGCTGGGTGCAGCCGGGGCCGGTGCAGGCGGTGGCCTACAGCCCGGACAATCAGGCCGTGCTGGTGGCCGGGGCACAGCAGGCGCAGGTGTGGTTCCCCAGTGTTGCTGCGGCGGCTCGCTGGGGCGAGGCTACGGTGCTCGACGCGGCCCTGGCCACGAATAACGCCCAGGTGTTCCTCAGCACCGGCGACGGGAAGCTCACGCTGTGGAACGGCACCAATCTGCAACGGCTGCGGCAATACCAAGGGCAGCCCGGCCCCGTGAACCTGCTGGGCCGAAGCGGCAACGGCAACCTGCTGGTGGGCGTCTCGGGCAAGACGCTGCTGGTGTGGAACGCCAACGGGCAACTGCTGGCCCAAGGCACCCTCCCGGCGGAAGCGGTGGCCCTGACCGTGGACCGGGAAGCCCGCAAGATCGCCGTGGCCGTAGCGGATCACCGCATCCTTGTGTTCAGCTACGTGCAGCAGGGGAACAATCGCCAGGTGCTTTCTTCGCAGCAGTGCCAGGGGCACACCAAGCGGGTCCATGCCCTGGCCTTGCTGGGCGACGGGCAGAGCATGTTTTCCGTTTCGGCCGACGGGACGCTGCGTCGCTGGGTGGCGGCTTCGGCGGCGGTGAAGTACACGCTCACCGGGCACGGCAGCCAGGTCTATGGAGTGGCCTTCAGCCACGACGGCCGCCGCGTGGCCACCGTTTCGGCCGACAACCGCGTCCGGTTCTGGACCACCGCCGACGGCAAAAACTACGCCACGGCCACCGGGCACACCGCCCAGGTCTATGCCCTGGCTTTCCACCCCAACCAGGACCAGTTGCTCACCTGCAGCGCCGACAAGACGGTGCGGCTGTGGAACGCGGCCACAGGCAAGCCGGTGCGGCAGTGGAACCAGGGGATTACCGACGGGCTGTACTCGGTGGACTGGGCTCCGGATGGCAAACGGTTCGCCGCGGCCGGGCTGGCCAAGACGTGGTTGCTC
>JALSGI010000005.1 GCA_026982835.1 Planctomycetota bacterium
CGATTACATCTACCAGGTGCGGTTCCATCCCAAGGGGACGCGGGTGGCCACGTTGGGTTACGCCGGCACGTTGATCGTCTGGGACCTGGAGGGGAAGAAACTCTACGAGCAGAAGCTGCCGGTCAAGGCGGCGTTCTCCCTGGCCTGGACCCCCGACGGCAAGGAGCTGGTCATCGGCACTTCTGATCCCCGGGTGCTGGTCCTCTCCCTGCCCTCGCAGGCGCAGTAGGGAGTGGAGAAGGTTCCCTCATCACACCACACGGCTTCCGTGTCCTCCGTGAACCTATCTGGCGAGACATATCGGCCTGGGCAACCGTTCGGTGTGACGAATGCTCTGCGACTTATCTCTCCCATGCAGAAACTCCGGCGAGCCCCCGGCTTTGTACGTGTTTAGCGTGCCAGCATAAGACGGAGCGTTTCCAGAGCAAAAACGAGCGATGCTTCTCCGGCCAGCCGCGTGCGTCAGCACGCGGTTATGTTGCCACTGGCGCTGGTTCTTGTAGCCGCGAGCCGTGGGCGTAAGCCCACGGAGTGCACGGCAATCATGCGCCTTTCTGATCGTCTCCGGGAGCTTATGCTCCCGGCTCGCTGGTTGGGTATCGGCGCTGATTCTCGCCCAAAGCGGAAGCTCCCAGTGGCCCACAGCCTGCTGTCCTCCGCTGGCTGAAGCCAGCGGCTCGCCGGTTTGGTGTACAAATCGGCGATGGTTCTTGCACAAGCGAGCCACGAGTGTGAATCGCGGAGGAATAGAAAAACCGTTGCTGTTTGTCGATTCTGCTCCGCGGGCTAACGGTGCGCGGCTCGCTTCGGTGCGGAAGCCCCTGTGCAGGCCGGCACGGCGCAAGCCGCCGCTGGCATTCATTTACTCCGCGCACCCAACGGTGGCGGCGGATTGCAGCCAGAAGCGGAAAACGAAAAACTTGACGATCATTTCAATGGTGATAGACTACGCCCGTCTCAGCGGCAAGTCCCGCCCGCGGCATACTACCAGGGTAAACGTTTATGATTACGGATGTCGGGGAATATATCGTTGGTGCCTATCTGAAACTTGTCCAGAAGTGCGATTTCGTCGATTACAACGTTCGCCCCCCGGGGGGAGGTCTCAAAGGGCTGGGGGAGCTAGATGTGCTCGGCCTGGATTTCGAGTCCAGCACGGCCTACTTGTGTGAGGTGACCACACACATCCGGGGGCTTTTATACCGGAATAACGAGGAAACGGTTCGCCGGATCGCTAACAAACACCAGCGCCAAGTGGAATATGCCAAGAAGTACCTTGCCAATTTTTCAAATCACGTGTTCATGTTCTGGTCTCCGGTGGTACCGAAGGGCTATATCACGCGAGGCTTGCAGAACATCCCGAATCTGGAGCTGGTGATCAACGGGGAATACAAGCGACGTATAGAGAGGTTACGGGAGCTGGCCAAAAAGATGACCCACGACACCAGGAATCCCTTTTTTCGCATGTTGCAAATTCTGGAGCACTTGCGGGATTGAGCCTTGCCGCCGCAGTGGTGCCGCGAAGAATTCCGGCGTTCTCCTGCCCGAAGTGTTCTTTTGAAGAAGGGTGCTCAATGTCCAATAGTTCGGCAAAACCCACCGTGGCCATCGTCGGAGCCAGCACCGATCCGGCCAAGTACAGCAACAAGGCCGTGCGGGCGTACGTGCAACAAGGGTATGAAGTCTATCCGGTCAATCCCAAGGGAGGGACGCTGCACGGGCTGCGGGTCTATCGTTCTTTGCGCGAAGTGCCCCGGCGGCCGCTGGACCGGGTGAGCGTCTATGTCCCCCCGGAGGTGACGCTGCAAATCCTGGACGAGGTGGCCGAGGTGGGCACCCGAGAGCTTTGGCTCAACCCGGGCAGCGAAAGCCCCCAGGTGTTGCAAAAGGCCCGGCAACTGGGGCTGGAGCCGATCGTGGCCTGCAGCATCCTGGCCGTGGGCGTGGACCCGACGAAGATGGACGCCTCGTAGGCATCCGGGCTGTGGGCGAAGCGTTATTTTTGCCGGGCCGTTTTTTTGCGGCGCGGTTTTTGCCGCTTGCTGGTGCGAGAGGGGCCGTCGCTGGCCGCGGTCCCCAAGGCCAGCGACACCACCGGCGGTCCTTCCTCGGGGCAAAAGGGGCTGTCGGCCCCGGTTTCGGCGATCAGTTGGGCCAACGTGGTGCTGCGGAAGGCTTCTTCCACCCCGGCCAGGGCCTGGTCCAGGCGGCGGTGCAGCGGGCACAAGTTGGTGTGGTTTTCCACGTCCAGGGGGCAGCGCTGGATGCGTTGGATGGGGTCCACGGCCTGGACGATGTCCCAGATGGTGATTTCGTGCGGTTCTCGGGCCAGGGTGAACCCGCCCCCTTGGCCACGACGCGATTGCACCAGTTGGGCCTTGGCCAGCAGTTGCATCAGCTTGGAGAGGAACGGGGCGGGGGCTCGTGAGAGCTGGGCGATCTGCTGCACCGTCACGGCTCGGCGATGCCGATAGGCCAGAGATACCATGGCCCGCAGCGAATACTCCACCGTTTGCGAGATCATGCCAGGGGTCCCCTGGAGAAGAAGAGCGTGGGGGAACTCAGGTTCAGTTTACATTATATATCCGAATATCCGATTTTCCCAAGGGCTCCGGGTGCGGCTGCCCACAAACCGGCCTCCGGCCTGCCGTAGAAACACTACTGCCGGAAGAACTGCCGCACCTGGTCCAAGGCTTCGGCCAGGCGATGGACCTCTTCTTCGGTGTTGTAAAGATAAAAGCTGGCCCGGGTGCTGGCCCCCACCCCGTACCGCTTGTGCAGCGGCATGGCGCAGTGGTGCCCGGCCCGCACCGCCACGCCGTGGCGGTCCAGCAAGTAGGCCACGTCGTGGGCGTGAATCCGGCGGAAGACGAAGGAGACAATGCCGCCTTTGTTTTCCGGAGCCGGGCCCAGGATGCGCAGGCCCGGTATCTGCTCCAGCAGTTCGTGGGCCAGCCGGGTCAGTCGCAGTTCGTGGGCCTGGATGTCTTCCCAGGAAAACTGCCGCAGGTAGTCGATGGCCACGCCCAGGCCGATGGCGGCCACGATGGGCGGGGTGCCGGCCTCGAATCGGGCGGGAATCTCGGCCGGCTCGAACCCTTGCAGGGTCACGCGGCGGATCATCCCCCCGCCGCCCAGGAACGGGGGCATCCGCTCCAGCAGCTCGCGGCGGCCGTAAAGCACCCCCACGCCCGAAGGTCCCAGCATCTTGTGCCCGCTGAAGGCCACGAAATCCGCGTCCCAGGCTTGCACGTCGGTGGGGCGATGGGGGACCCATTGCGCCGCGTCCACCAGCACCAGGGCCCCGGCACTGCGGGCCGCCTGCACGATCCGCTCCAGCGGCGGCACCGTGCCCAGCACGTTGGACATGGCCGAAACGGCCACCAGCCGCGTCCGCGGGGAGAGGAGCCGTTCCAACTGCTCCAGGTCCAGTTGCCCGTCGTCTCGCAGCGGAATGAAGCGCAACTGCACCCCGGTCCGCGCGGCCAGTTGGTGCCAGGGCACCAGGTTGGCGTGGTGCTCCATCTCGGTCAGCAGGATTTCGTCGCCCGGGCCGGTGTTGGCGTCGCCCCAACTGCGAGCCACCAGGTTGATGCTCTCCGTGGTGCCGCGGGTGAAGATGATCTCCTCGGGCCAGGCGGCGTTGAGGAACTGTTGCACTTTGCGCCGGGCCGATTCGTACAGCTCGGTGCTCTGCTCGCTCAGGGTGTGGATGCCCCGGTGCACGTTGGCATAGTGTTGTTCGCTGGTCTGCACGATGCTTTGGATCACTTGCCGCGGGCGTTGGGTGGTGGCGGCGTTGTCCAGATAGACCAGCGGGAACTTCTCGTGCACCAGGCGGTGCAGGATGGGAAAATCCTGCCGCACTTGTTGCGGATCCAGCGGCACGGTATCGGCGGTGGTCATGGGGCGTCCTTGGTCGGGGGCTCCGGGGCGGGGGAGGGGGCCGAGGAAGCGTCTTGTCCGGGGCTGCGCCGGGCGGCCGAGCCGTCCCGGTCCTTCTGTTGCAGCGGGGAGTACAAGGCTTGCTGGACCACTTTCCAGGAGAGCAAGCAGCACTTCTGCCGGTTGGGAGTCAGCCGTACGCCGAACAACCGCAGCATGTCCTCGGCCCGGAATTGCTCCACCTCCTGGACGGTCTTCCCCTCGATCTGCTCCATCAGCATGGAAGCGGCCGCCTGGCTGATGCAGCAGCCCTCCCCGTCGAAGTACGCTTCGCGGACCACGCCTTGCGGGTCGATGTGCAGCTCCACGTGAATAAAATCCCCGCACAAGGGATTGTCCTCCTCGTGGGCGTGCGTGGCCCGAGGACAATGCCCGCGGTGGTAGGGGTCCTCGTAGTGCTCCAGGATGTGCTCCTGGTAGATTTCTTCTTCCGGGCCGGAGAACATGGCAGGTTCGGTCTCCTTGGCGGGACGGCGGTTCCTGGGGTGGGAGCCAATGGTTGGCCTGTTTTTAGTCTAGACAAGCTGTAAAAACGGGCAACCCGCACGTTTCATTCTGACTCCCCCGGCCAGGGAAACAAGAGCGGTGGAGCCGCCTGCGGCCCGCGCCGACCGGGGGAGATTTGCCCATTCGACACAACCGGTCCGGCCGTTGGAACGATCCGCCCGGTTCGATCAAATTCGTGGTATCCCCCGCCAGCACGTTTCCGATAATGCCAAGGCACAGCCAAGGTTTTTCTCCCTGAAATTTGCCCCAAAATAGGATGTTTTTGTCTTGTTCGAGGGAGCATCTATGGACCGCTCGGCCCAAACCATGCCTACTGATCCTAGGACCCCTACTCCCCAGGGAGAGTTGATCCGCCGCATGCGCCGCATCGTGGGCGATTGCTTCCAGCGGCAGCCGTGGATCTACTGGACCGACCTGCTGCTGACGGTCACCATCGGTTATGCGGCCGCGGCCCTCTACCTGGCCCCCGGGTTGAGCTGGTTGCAGGTGGGGGC
>JALSGI010000006.1 GCA_026982835.1 Planctomycetota bacterium
ACGAAAAAATTACCAAAGAGGTCACAAAACCCCGCATCTGCGGGCATTGCTGGTCCGTTAACCTTTCATGCGCTATCCTTGCCCGCTGGCCATTTTGGATACGGCAAAACCCCATGCACACACTTCCATTGCGTACCGCCGCGCTGTTGGTTCTCGTGACCGCATTGCTGTCCGGAACCACCGGCTGCAGCAGCACCAAGGGCAAGACACACGAAACCGAAACCCTCACCGCCGCCGAGCTCTACCACGACGCCGAACGGGCGCTGAAAGTGGGCAATTTTCCCCGGGCCAGCCAGTACCTGCGCCGCCTGCAAGCCCGTTTCCCGTTCAGCCCCTACGCCGAGCAGGCTCAATTGCAGCTGGCCTATGCCCATTTCCGCAACGACCGCCCTGAAAAGGCGCTGGCCGCCGCCAAGCGTTTCATCCGCACCTACCCCACCCACAAGAACGTGGATTACGCCTATTACCTCAAGGGGCTGGTGAACTTCGAGCGCAGCCGCAACTTCTTCGACCGCTTCCTGCCCGAAGCCGAACACGCCCGTGACTTGCAGTTTGCCGAGCAGGCCTTTTTCGATTTCAGCGATCTGGTCAACCGCTTCCCCGACAGCCAGTATGCAGCGGACGCCCGCCAGCGCATGGTCTATCTGCGCAACCTGATGGCCGAGCAGGAACTGCTGGTGGCCCGCTACTACCTGCGCCGCGGCGCCTGGGTGGCGGCCCAGAACCGGGCCCGCTACACCATCGAGCATTTCCCGGGCTCCCCCCAGAGCGTGGAAGCACTGGATGTGCTGGCCCGGGCCTACGAGGGGCTGAACCGGCACGATCTGGCCCAACAGGCACGCCAGACCCTGGCGCTGAACCGGGACAAGCTGCCCCAGGACAGCCACCGCCACGACAAGCGCTGGTTCCAGTATCTCTGGCCGTTCTGAACCCCAGCCGGCGCCTCAGCGGCGCAGACTGGCCATAAAGCCGTGCAGCAGGCCCAGTTCTCTGGGGGTCAGC
>JALSGI010000007.1 GCA_026982835.1 Planctomycetota bacterium
GCCCACCGTCGCACGCGAAGTGGCAGCCGGCTCGCTGTGTGCCGTGCCGCTGCAGGGGGTGGAACTGGTGCGGCCCATCGGCATCATCGTACGCCGAAACCGCGAGCTGGGCCCCACGGCCCAGTTGTTCATCGAGCTGTTGAAACAAGGCCACGGCTGGCAGGAAGAGGAGCCGCCGGACCGCGCGCCGCCCCGGCCCCAAGCGAAGGCTCCTGCCGTGCCGCGGTGAGAGTCGGCTTGCGCCGTGCGGCCTGCGGTTTGCGCCGGTGCTTCCGCACCGGGCAAGAGCCCCCCGCGTTAGCGGGGGGAGTCACTGGATAAGAACAAACCGCCGGTTTTTCAGCCGGCGAGCCGCCAGCTTCAGCTGGCGGAGAAGAGCGAAAAGCAAACGGATTTTTCGGCTCTCCCCGGCTCCAAGCCCGAGGCTCGCCGGAACAAGACGGGACTGGCCGGAATACCGGCAATAACAGCTGCAAGCTAAATGAGCCAACAAAGACAAAGACGACACGCACAAAAAAAACCCTTGCACCAAGGAGAAGCAATGAACGCTCCCGCGCCCCAACGACGCTGGTTGAGCATGATGGAACCGTTCGGGCTGTACGATCCGCGGTTCGAGCACGACTCCTGCGGCGTGGGCTTCGTGGCCCATGTCAAGGGAGAACGCTCTCACCAGATCATCCTCGATGCCGATACGGTGCTTCGGAACATGACGCACCGAGGGGCTTGCGGCTGCGAGCCCAACACCGGCGACGGGGCAGGCATGCTCACGGCCTTGCCGCACGAGTTTTTGCGCAAGGTGGTGCGCGAAGACCTCAAGGCCGATTTGCCCGAGCCAGGAAAGTTCGCCGCCGGCGTGGTGTTCCTGCCCACGGACAAGGACGAACGGGCCTATTGCAAACAGGTGGTCGAACAGTTGGTCGCCGCCCAGGGGCAGCGCCTGGTGGGCTGGCGCCCCGTGCCCACCCGGCCCGAGGAGGCCGACATCGGTCCTTCGGCTCGGGCCACCGAGCCGGTGATCGAACAGCTGATCATCGCCGCGGCCCAGGGGCTGGATCAGGACGCCTTCGACCGCCAGCTTTACCTGATTCGCAAGCAGGCAAGCCATCGCCTGCGGGGCGACCGGCGGCTGAAACAAGCCAAGATGTTCTACGTGTGCAGCCTCTCCTCCAAGGTGATCGTCTATAAAGGCCAACTGATGGCCGAGCAACTGTTGCCTTACTTCCCCGATCTTTCCGACCCGGATTACAAAAGCCACCTGGCCATGGTCCACTCGCGGTTCAGCACCAACACGTTCCCTTCCTGGGACCGCGCCCAGCCCAACCGCTTCATGTGCCACAACGGGGAAATCAACACCCTACGGGGCAACATCAACTGGATGCACGCCCGCGAAGGAGTGCTGCAAAGCGACCTGTTCGGCCCGGAGCTGAAGAAGCTGTTTCCCATCATCGAGCCGGACTGCTCCGACTCCGGCAACTTCGACAACGCACTGGAGTTCCTGCTCCTGACCGGCCGCACGCTGCAAGAGGCCATCATGATGATGATCCCCGAAGCCTGGCAGCAGCACCCCAGTATGCCGGAGGACAAGCGGGCATTTTACGAATACCACTCCTGCCTGATGGAGCCGTGGGACGGTCCGGCCTCGATCGCCTTTACCGACGGGCACTACATCGGGGCGGTGCTGGACCGCAATGGGCTGCGGCCCAGCCGCTACTACCTGACCCACGACGACCGGGTGATCATGGCCTCGGAGGTGGGCGTGCTGCCGGTGGACCCTGGGATTGTGAAGGAAAAGGGCCGCTTGCAGCCCGGGCGGATGTTCCTGGTGGATTTCGAGCAGGGCCGCCTGGTGCCGGACGAGGAGCTAAAGCACGACTTTGCCCGGCGCCGCCCTTACGCCCAGTGGCTGGTGCAGCAGCGGATCCAGCTTTCGGAGCTGGATCCGGCCCATGAGTCCCACGGGTTCTATCCCGAAACGCTGCTGGAGCGGATGCAGGCTTTCGGCTACACGACCGAAACGATGCAGTTCATGCTCATCCCCATGGTGCACGAGAAGCGGGATCCGGTCGGCTCGATGGGCAACGACTCGGCCCTGGCTTGCCTGAGCGACAAGCCGCGGATGCTCTACGACTACTTCAAGCAACTCTTTGCCCAAGTGACCAATCCGGCCATCGACTCCATCCGGGAAGAAGTCATTATGTCCCTGGAGTGCTACATCGGGCCGGAGCGGAATCTGCTGGAGACCACGCCCGAACATGCCCACCGGCTGCTGGTGCCGCACCCGATCCTGAGCAACGAGGAGCTGGCCGCGCTGAAGCACATGGACCACCGCGGCTGGAAGACGCGCACCATCGACATCACCTGGCCGCGCGACGAAGGCCCCCAGGGGCTTACCCGCGCCCTGGACCGCATCTGCCGCGAAGCCGAGGAGGCGATCGACCAGGGCTACTCGCTCATTCTGCTTTCGGACCGCAACGTGGGGCCGCAGCGCGTGGCCGTAAGCGCCCTGCTGGCCACCGGGGCGGTGCACCATCACTTGATCCGCCGGGTGAAGCGCACCCGCATCGGCATCCTCGTCGAAACAGGCGAGGCCCGCGAAGTGCATCACCACTGTCTGCTGGTGGGCTACGGGGCCGATGCCATCAATCCCTACCTGGCCTTCGAGGCGCTGTGGCAGGCCCGGCGCGACGGGCTGCTGGCCCCCTCGATCAAAGACGACCAGCAGGTGGTGCAGGCCTACCGCAAGGCGGTGGCCAAGGGGATGCTCAAGGTGATGGCCAAGATGGGCATCTCCACGCTGCAAAGCTACAAGGGGGCCCAGATCTTCGAGGCCCTGGGGCTGCACCAGGAAGTGGTGGATCGCTGCTTTGCCGGCACGCCCAGCCGCATCCAGGGGGTGGGCTTCGATGTGCTGGCCCAGGAGCTGCTGCGGCGGCACGAGCTGGGCTACCCCCGCCGCCAGGAAGAACGGCTGCCGGTGCTGCCCAACCCGGGCGAGTTCCACTGGCGAGCCGAGGGGGAACGCCACGCCTGGGAACCGGCGGCGATCGCCTCGCTGCAAGTGGCCGCCCGCACCAACAACGCCCAGGCCTACTGGGACTTTGCCCGGCGCGTCAACGAAGAAAACCGCCGCCGCTGCACGCTGCGGGGGCTGCTGCGGTTCAAGCAGCGAGACCCTGTGCCCCTGGAAGAAGTGGAACCGGCCCAGCAGATCGTCAAGCGATTCGTTACCGGGGCCATGAGCTTCGGTTCCATCTCGGCCGAAGCCCACGAAACGCTGGCCATCGCCATGAACCGCCTGGGCGGCAAGAGCAACACCGGCGAAGGAGGCGAGGACCCCGAGCGGTTCAAGCCCCTGCCCAACGGGGACTCGAAGCGTTCGGCCATCAAGCAGGTGGCCTCGGGGCGGTTCGGCGTGACCATCTGGTACCTGACCAACGCCGACGAGATCCAGATCAAGATCGCCCAGGGGGCCAAGCCCGGCGAAGGGGGCGAGCTGCCCGGACGCAAGGTGGACGAAGTGATCGCCCGCACGCGCTACTCCACTCCCGGGGTGGGCCTCATCAGTCCGCCGCCGCACCACGACATCTATTCCATCGAGGACCTGAAGCAACTGATCCACGACCTGAAAAACTCCAACCCCAAGGCCCGCATCAGCGTGAAGCTGGTTTCCGAGGTGGGCGTGGGCACGATCGCCGCCGGGGTGGCCAAGGCCCATGCCGATCACATCCTCATCTCCGGCGATACCGGCGGCACCGGCGCCAGCCCCCTGACCAGCATCAAGCACGCCGGGTTGCCCTGGGAGCTGGGCATCGCCGAAACCCACCAGACGCTCGTGGCCAACGACCTGCGTTCCCGCGTGGTGTTGCAAACCGACGGGGGACTGAAGACCGGCCGCGACGTGGTGATCGCCGCCCTGCTGGGGGCCGAGGAGTTCGGTTTTTCCACCGCCCCGTTGATCACCCTGGGCTGCATCATGATGCGCAAGTGCCACCTGAACACCTGTCCGGTGGGCATCGCCACCCAGGACCCCGAGCTGCGCAAAAAGTTCACCGGCAAGCCGGAGCACGTGGTCAACTACTTCTTCCTGGTGGCCGAGGAGGTGCGGCAACTGATGGCCCAGTTGGGCTTCCGCACCATGGACGAAATGATCGGCCGGGCCGACGTGCTGGAGATGGACGAGGCGCTGGACCACTGGAAGGCCCGCGGGCTGGACCTCGCGCCCATCCTCACCCCGGCCCAGAAGCCGCATCCGGGCGTGGAGGTCCGCTGCACCATCGCCCAGGACCACGGCTTGGAAAAGGCCCTGGACAACAAGCTCATCCAACTGGCCCAGGACGCCATCCAGCACGGCAAGCCGGTGCGGCTGGAAGTGCCTATTGTCAACACCAACCGCACGGTGGGCACTACGCTTAGCCACGAGATCGCCAAGCGTTGGGGGGAGCACGGGCTGCCGGAGGACACGGTGCACATTCGCCTCAAGGGTTCGGCCGGGCAAAGCTTCGGCGCCTGGCTCATCCGCGGGGTGACCCTGGAGCTGGAAGGCGATGCCAACGACTACGTGGGCAAGGGCCTCAGCGGCGGTCGCCTGGTCATTTACCCGCCCAAGGAAAGCACCTTCGTGCCCGAGGAGAACATCATCGTGGGCAACGTGGTGCTGTACGGGGCGATCCGGGGCCAGGCGTTTTTCCGCGGCCGGGCCGCCGAGCGGTTCTGCGTGCGGAACTCCGGAGCCCACGCGGTCATTGAAGGCGTGGGCGACCACGGCTGCGAGTACATGACCGGCGGCCGCGTGGTGGTGTTGGGTCCCACCGGGCGCAACTTCGCCGCAGGCATGAGCGGCGGCATCGCCTACGTGTGGGACCGCGAAGGCGTATTCCTGCAAAACTGCAACTTGGGCATGGTCGATCTGGAAAAGCTGGACCAGAAACAGGACATCCAGGAAGTGCTCCACCTGGTCCGCCTGCACCAGAAGTACACCGGCTCCACCGTGGCCCAATACGTGCTGGAAAACTGGGACCAGGTGCGGCCGCAGTTTGTGAAGGTCATGCCGCGGGACTACAAGCGCGTGCTGCAAGAACGCAAGCGTCGCCGCCGACAAGTGCCCGTGGCCGGCTCCTAACGGCGTGCGGCTTGCGAGAGTGCGGCTTGCGCCGGGTGCTCCCGCACCAGTGCAAGAACAAACGTTAAACAAGCAAACCGGCGAGCCCCAGACTTCAGCCCGGGGAAAGTCGAACAAACGCAAGCTTACTTAACCACGTTGATCCTCCAAAAACACGGAACCCCGACGATGGGAAAACCCACCGGATTCAAGGAATACCCCCGGCAGACGATCCCCTACCGCGATCCCTTGCAGCGGATCCAGGACTTCGAGGAGTTCCAGCTCGTGGTGCCCGAGGAGCACCTGCGCACCCAGGGCGCCCGCTGCATGGACTGCGGGGTGCCGTTTTGCCAGTCGCAGTACGGCTGCCCGATCGACAACCTCATCCCGGAGTGGAACGACCTAGTCTATCGCGGCCACTGGAAAGAGGCATTCCACCGGCTGATGAAGACGAACAACTTTCCCGAGTTTACCGGTCGCGTCTGCCCGGCCCCCTGCGAAGGGGCCTGCGTGCTGGGCATTATCGAACCGGCCGTGACGATCAAGAACATCGAGTGTGCCATCATCGACCGCGCCTACGAAGAGGGATGGCTCTACCCCCAGCCGCCCAAGCACCGCACGGGCAAGAAGGTGGCCATCATCGGCTCCGGCCCGGCGGGGCTGGCCGCCGCCGACCAGTTGAACAAGGCCGGGCACTTTGTCACCGTCTATGAGCGGGCCGACCGCGTCGGCGGGCTGCTCATGTACGGCATCCCCAACATGAAGCTGGACAAAAAACTGGTCCAGCGCCGCGTGGACCTGATGCACAAGGAGGGGGTGAAGTTCATCACCGAGGTGCACGTGGGCGTGGACCTGGAAGCCGAACAACTGCTGCGGCAATACGACGCGGTGCTGCTGGCCACCGGGGCCACCCGCCCGCGCGATCTGCCCATCCCGGGCCGGAACTTGCGCGGCATTCACTTTGCGATGGAGTTCCTCACAGCCAACACCAAGAGCCTGCTGGACTCGGGCCTGCAAAACGGCCGCTACATTTCGGCCAAGGACAAGGACGTGATCGTCATCGGCGGCGGTGATACGGGTACCGACTGCATCGCCACCAGCATCCGCCACGGTTGCCGCAGCCTGGTCAACTTCGAGCTGCTGCCCAAGCCCCCGGCAGAGCGGGCCCCGGACAACCCCTGGCCCCAGTGGCCGCGCATCTTCCGCGTGGATTACGGCCATGCCGAGGCCCAGGCCGTCTTCGGCCACGACCCGCGCCAGTATTGCGTGCTGAGCAAGGAGTTCCTGGACGACGGGCAGGGGAACGTGGCCGGCATCCGCACCGTGCGCGTGGAGTGGACCCGCGGCCAGGACGGTCGCTTCCAGATGAAAGAACTGCCCGGGACCGAACAGGTGTTCAAGGCCCAACTGGTGCTGCTGGCCATGGGTTTCCTGGGCCCGGAAGACACGCTGGCCGAGGCGTTCGGCCTGGAGCGCGATCCCCGCAGCAACTTCAAGGCCGAGTACGGCAAGTTCCAGACCAACGTGCCGGGGGTGTTTGCCGCCGGGGACTGCCGCCGCGGGCAGTCGCTTGTGGTTTGGGCCATCAACGAAGGCCGCCTGGCCGCCCGAGAAATTGACCGCTTTCTCATGGGCAGCACTTCGTTGCCCTAGGGAGCGCGGCCACGTCCCCCTTGAACCGCAGTGCTTTCAGACAGCCGCTTTTCACCGGTTTGCGTTGCCCTTGCATCTTGTTCACTCCTCCCCAGTGGCAGCAGCGGCTTGCCCGACTCACACCTTCTCTCGTTCCCACCACGCAGTTGCCGCTAGAGTCTGCTGGCCCAATGAGCGTTCCCCGAGGACGAAACCAAGTCCCTCTGCCCACGAGGACCGAGTTTCTGCCCACACAAAAAGCTGCCCACCCACCGGGCAGCTTTCGCCAGGAATTTTCCCTTTCCAGGTGCCCGAGAGAGGATTCGAACCTCCACGGCCTTGCGGCCACATGGACCTGAACCATGCGCGTCTGCCAATTCCGCCACTCGGGCACTGGTTCCAATAAATTATTTACTCCTCTGTGCCTGTGGAATCAAGTCCCTGGCTCCCGATAGACCACGCCAAGGAAACCCCCTGCTGAGAAAACAACGATGGCCTCAACTT
>JALSGI010000008.1 GCA_026982835.1 Planctomycetota bacterium
GAAAAAACGTTTCTTCTTGCAACCGGCGAGCCCCGAGCTTCCGATCGGGGAGAATCGCGAGCCGGAGCGTGCGAACGTCAGGGCGGGGAGGCGGCAAGCCCGCAGTCACCGGGACTTTCCGCTCTGCGGTAAGAAAAACGGAATGCAGTATTCAGTGAACCCGCAGTGTAATCTGCGGGAGGGCGAGGCTCCTGCCGAGCCGAGGCGGTGGAAAAGAATGCTGGTTTTGTGGGGCGTTCACTCACAAGTGAGCTCCTCCAGCACAAAGTCTTCGATAGCACGCGAAACACGTACTCCGCCGGAGGAGAGCCGGGATGCGCTTTTTGCAATAGCAGCTTTTCACCTTCTGGCCGTATCGCCGCTGGGCCAGGGGCACCCGGCGAGCGAGGAACCGGCCATCCAGCTTACTCTCTTATTTTAAAGGACTTAGGGTAAATCCCTTTGTGAAGGATCGCCGCTTGTTTTTTCTCTGTTTTCCCCCGTCGATCCACCGTAATATGGAGTACGTAATAAAGGGAGCAAGAAGAACAAAAGAACAAAAAGTTGGCCCATAAAAGAGTGCCTGGGGAGGGGGGGGCGTGCCAAGTCGCACTTGGCCAACTTTAGCACATTCCCGGAAAGAGAAGGGGGATGATGAAGCAGCAAGAACAATCGGCAGATCGGGGTACGGCCGGCAAAGAGGGGATCCAGGCATTGGAAGCACTTGTCGAGGTGTTGGAGCAGTGCTTGTACGCCTACGGGCTGAAGACGGAGCGGGGGCACATTCGACACGCCGTCAAGGAGGCCATGCGCACCTGGCCGGGCCGCGTGGAACAGCGATGGTGGAAATGGTTGGTGGAAACAGGGGCCAGCCTGGGCCTGCAGGTTTCCGTCATCGAAAATCCCCTGGAGGACGTTCTCCGATGGGTTGAAGAAGGGGTGCAGGTGGCCACCTATCTGCCGGGCCAGGAGGAGCCGTGGGTGGTGCTGACCGGCAGATCCGGGAGAAAGTATCATGTCCTACGCGGCGGCTCCCCGATGGCCGAACGCCGAACCTCCCGCAGGCAATTGCAGCACGTGTTGCAACCGGAGGACTCCCAGGGAGTGCTCCGGTTCGTGGCCCTGGAGCCCGCCCAAACTTGCGTCCCCAGCGGACATGAGCGGGAGCTGTACGGCGAAGATGCGCTCTCCCCGTTGTCGCGGCTGATGTTTATCATCCGCGCCGAGTGGTCGGATATCTGGGTGGTGTTGGTCTTTGCCTTTCTTTCCGGCATTCTGGCCCTGGGCACGCCGATGGCCGTGCAGATGATGGTCTCTTTTGTGGCCTTTGGCCGCTTTTTGCAGCCGGTGATTGTGTTGTCGTTGATGTTGGCCGGATTGATGGCCTTTTGGTCCGCCTTGCGGCTGTGGGAGACCTACATTGCCGAAGTGCTTCAACGACGACTCTTTGCCCGGGTGGTGCATGACCTGGGCTATCGTCTTCCCCGGGTGGAACAGTCGGAGTGGGACGGGCGATACGGCCCGGAACTGACCAACCGCTTCTTCGACGTGGTGACGCTGCAAAAGGTAAGCACCCAGTTCTTGCTGGACGTGGTGGACCTGGTGATGGTGGGCATCATCGGTATGGTGGTGCTGGCCGTATATCACCCGTTTCTCCTCGGTTACGATATTTTCCTGCTGGTTTCCATTGCGGTGTTGTTGTTCGCGTTGGGTCGCGGGGGGATTCGCACCAGTATCCAGGAATCGAAGTACAAGTACGCCACCGCCGCCTGGCTGGAAGAAGTGACCCGCTGCCCCTTGACGTTCAAGCTCGACTGTGCGGCGGAGTTTGCCGGCGAGCGGGCCGAACACCTGGTTTCCAGCTACCTGGAACATCGCCGCTTGCACTTCCGCGTGCTGTTCCGCCAGATTGCCCTGGCCTTGGCCTTGCATGCAGCCGCAGGTTCGATCCTGCTGGGTGTGGGGGGATGGCTGGTGATTCGGGGCCAGTTGACCTTGGGCCAGCTGGTGGCGGCCGAAATGATCGTGGCCCTGATCGTCGGCGCGTTCACCAAGTTCGGCAAGCACTTGGAAGCCTTTTACGACTTGATGGCAGGCATCGACAAGTTGGGCACGCTGTTCGACTTGCGTACGGAGCGTCAACAGGGCCTGATGCACCTGCCCGAAACGCATCCGGCAAGGGTTTCGGTGCGACGGCTCGCTTTTTCTTTCGGCCAGCGCCCCGTGCTCCAGGACGTGCAATTCGAGGTGGCCCCCGGGGAACGGATTGGCCTGGTTGGCCCCTCCGGCAGTGGCAAGTCGGTGCTGGCCGAGCTGCTCTACGGAGTGCGAACTCCCGATCAAGGACAAATCCTGCTGGACGAATACGAGCTTTCGGAAGTGCGTCCGGACGTTTGGCGACGGCATGTGATGTTGCTGCGATGGCCGGAGTTTTTCCAGGGAACGGTGTTGGAAAACATCCACCTGGACAACCCGGATATCGACGTGCGCGAGGTGCGAAAAGCGTGCCAGCGATTGGGCCTGCTGCAAGGAAACGCGCTTCCGGACGGACTCGACACGCAGCTTTCGCCCACCGGTGCCCCCCTTTCCGAGGGAAACTTGCGGCTGCTGGTTCTGGCCCGGGCGCTGGTGCATGCTCCGCGCCTGCTGCTGATCGACGGTTTGCTGGACGGGCTGACCGGCCAGCAACTGCAACGGGCCCTGGACGTGGTCTTCGACGCCACGGCTCCCTGGACCTTGATGCTCATCAGTGCCCGGCCGGACGTGCTTGCCCGCTGTACGCGCTTGATTGAACTGGCCCCCCGCGGCACGTGGCCCGAGGAGGAAACCGCCTATCCTTCCCGCACCGCCACCGGGGATGGCCGCCCGCAATCCGAACCGTAAGCTGCTGGTTCCCGGAACGCGACGAGGAGACGACAGGACGATGGCCACCGTTGAGGAATTCCGCCCCCGGATCGCGTTTCCCTCTCGGCCGAGTCGGAACGGGGTTCCCCATACGTTCCATCCTCCGCGTTTGGCCTGTTCCTCGCGCCTCGCCCGCCGCGTGGCCAAGTTCCTCCTGCTGGTGCTGGTGCTGCTGACGGCCGCCTTTCTGCTTGCCCCGTGGCAGCAAAATATCACCGGCGAGGGTCGGGTCATCGCCTATTCCCCGTTGGCCCGTACCCAAACGGTGGAAGTCCCGGTGGAAGGCCGCATCGTTCGCTTTGCCGACGAAATCGTCGAGGGGATGCGCGTTTCGCGTGGGGACTTCATCGCCGAAATCCGGGACCTCGACCCGGAATTGTACGACCGGCTTCAGGAACAACTGGCGGCCAAACAACGCGAACTGGACTCGGTGAAACTGGTCGTGGCTGCCTATACCGAGCAGGTTAAGGCCCTGGAGATCGCCCGGCGGGAAATCGTGGCTGCCGCGGAGCAGTACGTGGAAATGGCCCGCCAAAAAAAGGCCGCCGCCGACCGGGACCTGGACGCCGCCCGGGCAGCCCTCCGCCAGGAACGCCTGGACTATGAGCGGCAAAAGGCACTCTGGGAAGACGGACTGACCTCCACCCTGAAATTGCAGATCCAAGAACGAAAGCTGCGGGAGGCCGAGGCCAAGGTCAAGCGGGCCGAAAGCTATGTGGCCGCGGCAGCCAATGAAATTGCCGCCAAGCAAAACGAACGCAACGCCAAGGAACGCGAAGCGACGGTCAAGATCGATTCGGCCCGGGCGGCCCTCCGCAAAGCCAACGCCGACGTGGCCAAGCTGGAAAAGGAAATCCTGGAACTTCAGGTCAAGGTGGCGAGGCAGAGGAACCAGGTCATCACGGCCCCCATCGACGGTTTCGTCTTTCGCGTCCACCGCATGCAGGGAGGTCAAATCGTCAAAAAAGGGGAACCGCTAGTGACCATCATTCCCGACACGCCCGACCGGGCCGTGGAGCTGTGGGTCGATGGCAACGATGTACCGCTGATCAGCAAGGGGCGCCACGTGCGTTTGCAGTTCGAAGGCTGGCCCGCCGTCCAGTTCAGCGGATGGCCCTCCGTGGCCGTGGGCACTTTTGGTGGGGTGGTGGCCATGGTCGATGCCACCGACAACGGCAAGGGGAAGTTCCGCGTGCTGGTCGTTCCCGACCCGAACGACGAACCCTGGCCCGACGCCCGTTTTCTCCGCCAGGGGGCGCGGGCCAATGGATGGATCCTGCTGGAACGGGTATCGCTGGGCTTTGAGATCTGGCGGCAACTCAACGGGTTCCCGCCCGTGGTGGACGTCAAGGAGCCCGACAAAAAGGGGGGAATGGGAGGAGTGCTCAAAAAAATCAAGTGACCCCCGGGAAACCACCCCGTCGCCGAGGTCAGGGAGCCTCGGTTCCGGTTGTGCGGCTTGAAATGGTTGAAGCAATCGGAACAAATGTGCCGATTCTCTCAACCAGACAAATTGGCCGGTGAGCCGCACGCGGCCCCGTGATGACGGAACCCGGACGCGAACCGGAACAGCAAAGGGCTCCAAGGTGCGACGGATCGACTCGCCGGCGGCCATGCTCTTGTTGCTGGTCGCCGGGTGTAACATGGTGGTGCCGGTGCGACAGGCCGCCCTTGTGCTGGACAACCCGTCCGCATCTGTAGCTGTTCTCGAACCGACACAACTGTCGGAGGATGCGTCTTTCCGGCCCGACGAAGGCTCCCACCCTCCGGCCGCGCAACCTCCAGCGGTCCCTTCCCCCTCGCCCTCGCCGGATCCGTCGCAAAGGTCGGTTCCACCGGAGGAAACGAACGCTCCCCCACTGTCCCCCCCGCCGGAGACTGTCCCCCCCGGCACGCCGCAGCAAGCCGAACTTCCGGAAACCATCCTGCTGGACGACGTCCTGCGTTCGCTCTATGCCAGCTACCCCCTGGTGCGGGTAGCCCTGGAACAACGCACGATTGCCCAGGGGCAGTTGCTGGAGAACATGGGCCAGTTCGACCTGAAGCTCAAAGGCGGCGGCACGAGCGGCCCCTTGGGTTTTTATCAAACCTATCGTTATGGTGCCGGATTGGAGCAGGCGTTGTGGGGCGGGGGCCAGGTGTTCGCCGGCTATCGCATTGGCCGGGGGAGCTTCCAGCCCTGGTATGGGGAGCGGGAGACGGATGACGGCGGGGAATTCAAGACGGGATTCCTCATCCCCTTGGTTCGGAATCGTCGCATCGACCAGCGGCGGGCCGCCATTTTCCGAGCCGTGCTGGGTCGGGAAGCCGTGGAGCCGGACATCCTCACCCAGCTCCTGCAGTACATCCGCCTGGCATCGTATGCCTATTGGGAGTGGGTTGCCGCGGGGCACACCGTCCGCATCGAGCAACAACTGTTGGACATCGCCCTGCAGCGCCGCCAGGGATTGCAAAAACGCGTGGAACAAGGGGACCTGCCCCAAATCGAGCTTACCGACAACGAGCGCCTGATCGCTTCGCGTCGGGCCAGCCTGATCGACGCCCAACGCAAGTTTCGTCAAGCGGCGATCAAGTTGTCGCTATTTCTTCGCGATGCGTCGGGATTTCCCGTGCTGCCGCCGCCGGACGCCTTACCCCCTTCTTTTCCCGAAGCCCGGCCCTACGACGACCAACGTCTGGCCCAGGACATCGATACCGCTCTGACCGCCCGACCCGAAATCCAGTACCTGGACCTGCTTCGCCAGCAGCTCCAAGTGGACCTGGACCAGGCCCAAAACCTCTACCTGCCCGACGTCAGCCTGGGGGCGGTGGCTGCCAAGGACCTCGGTCCCCTGGCCAGTCCCAAGGGAGACAAAAGACCGTTCGAACTGGAAATTTCGCTCATGGTTTCCGTGCCCCTGCAACGCCGCAAGGCGCTGGGCAAGATCCAGGCCACGCAAGGGAAGCTGGCCCAAGTGCGCATGAAGACCCAATTCGCCAGGGAAAAGATCGCCGCGGAAGTGCGCCACGCGGTCGCTGCGCTCCGCGCCGCCTATAACCGCATTATCCAAGCGCGGCGAAGCGTGGAACTGAACCAAACACTGGAAGAAGCCGAACGCAAACGATTCGAAGCCGGAGACAGCAACTTGCTGATGGTCAACCTGCGGGAACAAGCTACAGCCGACGCACGCAAAACCCTCGTAGCCGCCCAATTGGAGTACTTTCAGGCATTGGCCGACCTTCGGGCCGCCATCAGCGACATCCCGGACCCCGCCCCATGATAAAAATCTTGCCGCAAGGCGTCTCCCGCCCCTGGAATCCCGCGACGGTCTCCGCATCTTCTGGCTTGTTCTCACAGGGTTGCCTGGAGGAAAGCGGGCCGCGCAGAACGGCCCGATGAAAAAACGCATCCACCACACGGACCCGGCCGCGCCGCAGAGCAACTTTTCTATTATTCCGCGAGCTCACACTCGCGGCTCGCTAGTGCAGGAACAAGCGCCGATTGGTACACCAGACGGCGAGCTGCCGGCGCCAGCCAGCGGTTGGCCAGCCTAACACGGCCACACGCGGTATCAACCGCGTGCTGGCGCACGCGGCTGGTCGGGCATGAGAACAAGCGTCCGTTCTTGTCTTTCACCGGCGAGCTACTGACTTCCGTCGGCGGAGAGCCCAAGAGCCCCCCGCGTAAGCGGGGGGAGTAACGGTAAATCGGCTTGCGGCTTGCGCCATGCGCTGTTGCGGCGGGTGCTTCCGCACCGCTGCGAGAAAAAACGTTTCTTCTTGCAACCGGCGAGCCGCCAGCTTCAGCTGGCGGAGAAGAATAACCAAAAGCGCTTATTCGGCTCTCCCCGGACTGAAGTCCGGGGCTCGCCACTGGTGCTTCCGCACCGGGCAGGAAAAAGCGTGTTTTGTAGAAAACAACGTACCTGGTGGACTTGCTTTGATTCTTACAACCGGCGAGCTGCCGGCGTAAGCCAGCGGTTGGCCAGCCTAACACGGCCACAAACGGTAGCAACCGCGTGCTCACGCACGCGGCTGGTCGAGGAGCTGCCGCTTCGGTGCAGGAAAAACGCTCTTCCGCAAGCTCGCAGCGCAAGCTGCGGGAGCGAAAGGACGCCAGAGGCTTGCAGCACAAGAATCAGCTTGCCGGGGAAGAGCACGACTCCGCCTCGTGGACTTCATCCGGCAGCAGAGGCACGGCCGGGAGCAGCCGGGCGGGAGCCTCCAGAGGCTTGGCTTGCAGCTGTTCCCAGGCCTGCACCCACTCGACCCACCGCACCCGGTGGCGGGTAAACAGCACCTCCTCGGGAGCCAGCACGGGC
>JALSGI010000009.1 GCA_026982835.1 Planctomycetota bacterium
ATCATCACCTCGTCGGTAATCGGACTGACGCCTTGCTGGATAATATTCAGCGTCCTTCCCGCCGCATCGTTGGCGGCCGTTCCATTGTCGAAGTCATACAGAAGCTGCGTACCGGCTCGGATGTTGGTCTGCAAATTGGGAACGCTGTTCAGCGCCTCGGCGGCAGCGTCATAGATATTCCGGCCAAAACGCTTGCGGCCGTCGTAGTAACGCTGGGTATCACTGCCGATACCGGTCAGGCCGTAGCCGACCTTGATGCCCTCCCTGCCAACTTCGTCCGTGTTCCGGTAGATGGGATAGGCCTCCACAAGCTGGTCGGTGACTTTTTGAGGCAAGGCGATGATGGCAATGTCAGCACCATACTCCAGGCCGATGCCCGAATTCGGCACACCACCATCCACCCCCAGCCAATCCGGATGAACGGCAAACCGGCGGGAATCGCTCTGGGTCACCGTGATGGTTCCATTCGGGATGTCGAACTTAGCCTCGATGCTGATAGCGGTAATTTGGCCGGTCAGATCGTCGGTGATGCAGTGGGCCGCAGTAAGAATGTGCTTGCGGTCATCCAGCAGTGTGCCAGTGCAGGTGGCCACGGCACCGCCGGGAAACAAAATCTCCAACTCCACCACCCCGGTGAACTCATTGCCCTGGGCCACGTGCAGATTCGGAGAATCGGCAACCACGAGGGCCGGAGCCATTTGCATTTCCACGCCGGCATCGCTGACACGGGTGATGACCTTCGGCAGCGCCGCATCCAGCAGGAAGCGCTGTTCCAGCGATTCGACCACCATCACGCGAGTGGCGTGCCGACGCGGAGCGGCTCGCAACTTGCGCATGATCCACCGCTTCAACCGGCCATCGATACGCATCGTGGATACCTCCAACCTGTGTGCCTCTTACACTGGCCCCGAAGCGAAATTTCACGATTACGGAATCCAGGCTAATTCGGGCAAAATGCCTTGGCAAGACAAAACGGGGCAAAAAAACCGGCCCTGCCGGCCGGCCGCAGCGAGCCGGGAACCGCCCGCAGAAAGCAGCCGGCAAGCAATTCGCCCCCCCTGGTGCTGCCCGGGATAAAAACGCCAGGAAAGACGCCCACCCCACGATCCCCGGCGGCACTTCGCCGGCCAACCTCGAAAGGCCCCGCTCAAAAGGAAAACGACAGCCCGGCCAACTGTTCCAGAGGGTGCTCTTTTCCCGGCTGCCGGGGGCCACAGAGCCACACGGCCTGCCAGCGACCTTCTGCGGCGGCAGCGGAGGTCCACTGCCAGCCAACCTGCAGGCCGGCCTGATGCAGCCAGCTGCGGAGCTGCTCGGCGGAAACCTGGCGAAACTGGGGCCGAAGCCCCCGGGCAGCTCCGGCGGGAGCGGAGGCGGTCGCGTCCCGGGAAGCGAGAACCGGCCGGGACCACTGCAGGCACAGCACCCCCCGGGGCTTGAGGCAGCGGGCCGCCTGGGCCAGCGCCGCCTGGGGCCACTCGCACCACGCAAGCACGTCTTCCAGCAGCACCAGGTCGAACGCCGCCGAGGCAAAGGGGAGTTGCTCCGGCTGGGCATGCACCCAGCGTACCCGCCCCCAGCGAAGCAAGCCCCGATCGGCGAAAAAGCCGGCCAGGGGATTCACCGCAAACCGGGCACCCCACTGGAAGTGGTGCACCAGCAGTTCCCCGGCAAGCGAAACTTGCAGCACCTGGGTATCGAAGTCCCAGGCAAACAGCTCGCCCAGGGCCCGCTGCCACTGCCGGGCCCGCTGGCGAAGGTCGCGGCGGTCCTCCTCATCCAGCCGCACCCCGGCGGCAAAGGGGCTTTTGGCCGCCTGGTGAGCCCAGGCGTTGAGCCAGCGGACCCAACGCACCTGGTTTTCCCGGGGCAGCAGCCGCGGAATCCCATCCAGCACCGGGTAGCCTCGGCCGCAATGGGTGCAACTGAGCCAGCGCCACTGGGAGATGGCAAGCGGCTGATGGTCAAAGGGGCAGACGAGCAAGTCCCACATGCCTGGACGGCTCCTTGCTTGGGAATCCGTTCCCCGGGGCCGCCCGAACCGGCGGCCCTCGCCCTTGGGCCAGGTAGCCTAAGGCAGTCCTTACATGGAGGTAAAGGGCAATTTGCCGCTCTGGGAGCGGAAAGGGCTGCTGGGGCAAACCCGCTTCGCCTTTGCAGATTGAACTTTCAATGTTCAATTTGCAAAAAGCGCTTAGAGCGAAAACCACGGATAGATCACCGTGTTTCGACGACGCAACGCTTGGGGACCGCCGTAGATCAAGGCCGAGGCTGTGGACCCCTGTCCCGGCAAACGGTGCCAAAAATCCAGGTTTTTGAAAAACTCCGGAGTGATCGTCTGGGCCGACTTGGTTTCCACGGCCACCAGGCGTGAGCCCAGGTCCAGGAGGAAATCAATCTCGTGTCCGGTCGAATCCCGCCAGTAGAAGATGGTGGGCTGCTGGCCTCGATGCAGGAAATTTTTGAACAGTTCGGCCAGGACGAAACTCTCGAACACCGCCCCCCGCTCGGCCCGCTGGAACAGCTCCTCCGGGGATCGGATTTGCAACAGGAAGCACAACAGGCCGGGGTCCAGGAAGTAGAGCTTCGGGCTTTTGACCAGTCGTTTGCCGAAGTTGCGGTGGTAGGGGCGCAGCAACACGATCACAAAACTTGCCTCCAGCACGGAGAGCCAGCGCCGGGCGGTGGTGTGCGCCACCCCGCAATCGGAAGCCAGCGAAGAGAGATTGAGCAACTGCCCGCATCGTCCAGCACACAACCGCACGAAACGCCCGAAGCTTTCCAGATCGCCCACGTTGAGCACCTGGCGGACGTCCCGTTCCAGATACGTCTGGTAGTAGGAGGCCAGCCAGACCGGAGGCGGGAGCTTGCGATCGTGGATGCGGGGAAAGAAACCTGCAAACAGGGTTTGCAACATATCTTTTGGGGGCGGTTTTCGCCGCGGTGGAACGCGCCGCCCCAAAGTTCCCAGCGACAAAGGAGCACGCCCCTGCAACTCGGCCAGCGACAAAGGGAGCAGGTGCAGCACGGCGCAGCGTCCGGCCAACGTCTGCGAGATGCTCTCCAGCAGTAAAAAGTTCTGGCTGCCGGTAAGGATGAACCGACCCGTGCGGTCCGGGTGCTCGTCCACCAGCACTTGCAAGTAGGAGAACAGCTCGGGGGCCCGCTGAACCTCGTCCAGAATAACCGGCTTGCGGAACTGGGCCAGAAAGCCGCGGGGATCTTCCAGGGCCAGCCGTCGCAGGTCGGGCAGCTCCAGCGAGACGTACTCGTAGCGAGGGAACACGTGCCGCACCAGCGTGGTCTTTCCCGACTGCCGGGGGCCGGTGAGCGTGACCACGGGAAACTGCCTGGCTGCCTGGCGTAGTGGGGCCGCAAGGGTCCTGGGAATCATGGGGCTTTTCCTTTTTTGCAGATTGAACTTTCAATGTTCAATTTGCAAAACTCCCCGGCAAAAGACAATCCCAAGTGCCAAAACCCCAGGAGCGATGCTCACTCCGGCAACTCTTCGCCCTGGGTTTCGCGGGCCAGCAGCACCACGGCCGCTCCCAGCAAGTAGAGCGGCGAAAGCAGCAGGGCCTTGGTCTCGTCGGTGACGGCCACCAGCCCAAACAGCACAAAAGCCGCCGCCGTGGCCAGGCGGCCCATGTTGAAACAAAAGCCCGCCCCCGTGCTCCGCAGCCGCGTGGGGTAAAGCTCCGGAAAGTAAACTGCATATCCGGCGTGCATCCCCAGGGTGAGAAAGCCGAACACCGGGAGCATCACCGCCAGGGCCCAGGCCGGGGCTCCGCGGGCCACCAGCAGCTCAAACAGCACCACCACGGCCACGAACGCCCCCAGGTGGTAGAAGATGAACGTGCGCCGCCGCCCCCAACGCATGGCAATCGACCCGAAAAGCACCAGCCCCAGCCCGCCGCCGAGGGTGTTCAGCGTCATGCTGAGCATCTCGGCCCGCTTGATCCGTCCCCGGTGCTTGGCCAGGGCCTCCTTGCGTTTTTGTTCGTAAGAGTTCTTTTCCTGCTCGTCCTGCGGCGGTCGAAGCGACACGCCTTCGGCTCGCAGGGCTTCGGCCTGGGCCTGCCGCAGAAAGGCGTTCTTGCCGTAGATGTGAATCCCCCAAAAAGTGACCAGCCCGATCGACGCCAGCGACACGCCCACCAGCGTGTTGCGCAGATGGGGGGGGCGGAGCAGATCCAGCACCCGGCCAGTTTGGGCCTGCTGGTCCTGGCGGGCACGCTCGCGGGCGCGTAGCCAGCCTTCCGGCTCGCGCAGCTTCCAGCGGACCCAAACCGTCAGCAGCGCCGGCAGCGCCCCGATGGCAAACCCCCACCGCCAGGCGTTCTGGCCCAGGGCCGGGTTGCCGATCACCGTGGCCCCCACCAGCGCGGCCATCAAGGTGCCGAAGACGCTGCTGGCGTGGAAGATGCTACTCATCACGGGGCGGCTGCGGGTGGGCATCACTTCGGCCACCATGGCCGAAGCCACGGCCCACTCCCCCCCCACGCCCATGGCCACAAAGAACCGCAACAGGACGATTTGCCAGGGTGTCTGGGCCAAGGCGGTGATGCAGGTAAACAGCGAATAGAACAAGATGGTAATGACCATCGTCCGGGAGCGCCCGATGCGGTCGGCCACCACGCCAAACAGCACCCCGCCCAAGGCCCCCCCCAGCAGGAAGCTGCCGAAGGCCCAATCGTTCCACTGGGCCACCAGCGGATGGTCCGGGGACACCCCGCCCAAAAGCGCCGGCATCGCGTCGCGCATCGAGGCCACGAACACCTGCCCCTCGAACACGTCGAACACCCAGCCCAAGGAGGCAATCACCAGCACGGTCCACTGGTAGGCAGTGATGCCTTGATACCATCGGGCGTTTTCGGCCGGGGGGTGCTGGGCACTCATGTTGCCGACTCCTCGTACAACCAATTGCAACCCGAGCAGAAGTTCTTAGCGTAGTATGAACCGGGCCGGTTGGCAAAACCGTCTGCCAGGTTAATTTCGCTGAAACGGATTGGGTGGCGGGCAAGGCAGGCGGAACCGGGCAGCTTTGCCGGGAAGTCGATTTTGTTGATCGGCAAACATCCCTTTCTCTTGGTGGGTGAGTTCTGCATGACTTACCGCAGCTTGCAAGAGTGTGTGGCCGACCTGGAGCGCACGGGCCAGCTGGTGCGCATTAGCGAGGAAGTGGACCCATACCTGGAAGCTGCGGAGATTCAGCGCCGGGTTTATCGGGCCGGGGGGCCTGCCGTGCTGCTGGAGCGGCTGCGGGGCACGCCGTTTCCGGCCTTGTGCAACCTGTTCGGCACACTTGAGCGGGTGCATTACTTGTTCCGCCACACGCTCCAGGGAGTGAAGCGGCTGGCGGAGTGGAAAGTTGATCCGGCCCAGGCCATCCGCCGCCCCTGGCAAGCGGCCGGAATGCTGCCGGTGCTGTGGCGCATGCGGCCCAAGGCGGTCCGCAGTGGCCCGGTGCTGCGGCACACCACCACGGTGAGCCAGTTGCCGCAGATTCAGTGCTGGCCCCGGGACGGGGGGGCGTTCATCACGCTGCCGCTGGTTTACACCGAGGATCCCCGCTGCCCTTGCTTTGGGCACTCCAACCTGGGCATGTACCGCATTCAGCTCAGCGGGGGCCGGTATCGGCCGGGGGAGGAAGTGGGGCTGCATTACCAGATCCATCGCGGCATCGGCCCCCACCACCAGGCGGCCCTGGCCCAAGGCAAGCCGCTGCCGGTGAGCGTTTGGGTGGGCGGCCCGCCGGCGATGACCCTGGCGGCAGTGATGCCTCTGCCGGAAGGGTTCTCCGAGCTGATGCTGGCCGGGGTGCTGGGCGGACGCCGGGTGCGGATGATCCGCAGCAAGGACCACGCTCCGGTGTGGGCCGACGCGGATTTTTGCCTCACCGGCCACATCGTCCCAGATCGCCTGCTTCCCGAGGGCCCTTTTGGCGACCACTTGGGCTACTACAGCCTGGAGCACCCTTTCCCGGTGATGCGCATCGAGCGGGTCTATCATCGCCCGGGGGCCATCTGGCCCTTTACCGTGGTGGGGCGCCCGCCGCAGGAGGACACCGTGTTCGGGCAGTTCATTCACGAGCTGGTCGGCCCGGTCCTTTCCTCGGTGGTGCCCGGGGTGCACGAGGTCCATGCAGTGGATGCGGCTGGGGTGCATCCGCTGCTATTGGCCCTGGGCTCGGAACGCTACGAGCCCTTTCGAGAACAAAGCCGCCCGCAGGAGCTGCTCACCCAGGCCAACGCCTTGCTGGGCCAGGGGCAGCTGTCGCTGGCCAAGTACCTGTGGATCGCCGCCTGTGAAGACGATCCGCAGCTAACCACACACGATGTGCCGCGGTTCTTCCAGCACGTGCTGGCCCGCGTGGACTGGCAACGCGACCTGCACTTTCAAACCTGCACCACGATCGACACGCTGGACTACTCCGGCACGGGACTGAACGAGGGCTCGAAACTGGTGGTGGCGGCCGTGGGTCGTCCGCGACGCAAGCTGGCCGAGCAGCTGCCCGCGGAGTGTCCGCTCCCCCCGGGTTTTGGTCCGGCTCGGGTGGTCTTTGCCGGCGTGGCGGTGGTACAGGCTCCGCGGTTTCAAAAGGGCCAACAAGTACAAGAACCCCAGGTGGAGCAATTCTGTGGCTACCTGGAGTCGCATGGTCGGGCGTGGGAAGGCTTTCCGCTGCTGGTGCTAGTGGACGATGCCGAGTTTGCCGCCGCCACGGTGGAGAACTTCCTTTGGGTGACGTTTACCCGTAGCGATCCGGCCCAGGACGTGCATGGCCCGTGGGCCCAAGTGCGGCAGAAGCACTGGGGATGCGGGGAGCCGCTGGTGATCGACGCCCGCAGCAAGCCGCACCATGCGCCGGTGCTGGAGCCGGACCCGGAAGTGGCTCGCCGGGTGGACCGGCTCTTTGCCCGCGGCGGCCCACTGCATGGAATCCATTAGGTCCTGGGTCTTGGGTCTTGCGGTGGTGCTTCCGCACCGGGCAAGAAAAACGTTTATTCTTGTAGATCGGCGAGCCTGCGGCTTCAGCCGCGGGAGGCGTGGGGCTTGGGGGCCTGGAGGCTTGGGGGCTTGGAGGCTTGAAGAGCCCCGCACGTTAGTGCGGGGAGAAATAGAATCGACTTGCGCCGTGCGGCTTGCGCTGTTGCGCCGTGCGCTGCCTGCGCCGGAGCTT
>JALSGI010000010.1 GCA_026982835.1 Planctomycetota bacterium
CAGTGGGTTTTATTCTTTTCGTAGATGGTGGCCACCACCGGGTTGATCACCGCCTCGACGATCCCGTTACCCAGGGCAAAAAGAAAGGTGCCGGTATAGATCATCCCGTAGGCCAGCTGGGGACTGTCCCCGGCAATCATCGGGGTGAACAACGTAAGCACCACCGAGCCGACGTGCAGGACAAAAGCAAATACCATCGACAGCCCGTAGCCGATGCGGTCCACGATCAAGCTGAACAGGATGATCGAGATGGCAAAGGGATAAAGGCCCGCCCCCTGGATCGTCCCCTTTTGTTCTTCGCTCAGGTTGAACAGCTGGCCCCACACTTCCAGCAAGTCGGCCCGAATGGCAAAGCCCACGCTGGTGGCCACCAGGGCCAGAAAGCAGCCCAGGAACAAGCGAAATCGGCGAATCTCATTGGCGTTGGGCGGAACCGCGTTGCTCACCGTCCAGGCTCCTTGGCACGCAAGAGGAAGCTCGAGGCGAAAGACGGCCACAAGTCGGGCTTTTGGAGTATAACCGCCGCCGAGGGCATGTAAACCTTTTCTTGGTCGGCCACGCCCCTTCCAGTCAGAAAGAGCACTACCCAAAAGACCCCGGAAGGCTCCCCGAAGCGGAAGCCTATCCGGGGCGGGTATGGACGAGGTGACTTTCTGTTAGCACATCTAATGGGCCTGGGCAACCGGCACCACGAAGGGATTGCGAATCCGCTTCACTCGGGCGGTTCGCGGCGGAGTGTTGTCGGGAAGGGGAGCCTCCACGTACGGGTTGCTCACTTTCTTCGGCCGCACGCGGCGTATTTTCACCTCTGGGGTGAGCACGCCCGGGGGATAGGCAAACGGGCTGTAGCCGTAGGTCCGGGGAACAGGATAGCTGTAGTACACCGGCGGATAGAGCGAATAGTACGGCAAGCGCTGCCGCCCGTAGAGCCAATACCAGCCGTAGCCGTCGGCCCAGGTAAAGCCGCCGTAAGCCTGAGGATAGGGGCCCGGCTGGGCTTGGGCCGCGGCCGGTTCATAGTTCATCGCACCGAGTACCACGATCAACGCAAATAACGCAGGGAGCCCAAGTCGAAACATGATGTGTCTCCTCCAGAGTGGAAACGACGGGGGGCCGGAAGCGACTGGCTCTTCCGGCCGGGAAAACTCCCCAAGTTCCACCCTAATTGGCCGCGGCCGGAACGCAACGGCGGGGAGCCGGTTGGCGTGTGTTTTTACTTCGGCGAGCCCCGGACTTCAGTCCGGGGAGAGACGGGAAGAACGTTTTGCGTTGCTTTTCTCCTCCGCCGACTAAAGTCGGCGGCTCGCCGAGTATTTTGGAGTGCGGAAGCTTGCTTCCGCTTTTTATTTGCTCCGGCTAGCCGGAGCAAAGCCACAGTGGCGGCCAGCCGCCGCACTCCACACCGGCAAGCTCCGGCGCCAGTCGCAAACCGATTCTCGCCCGGCGCGGAAGCACCTAGTGGCCGACGGCCCTGCCGTCCGGCGAGCCGCGTGCGTAAGCACGCGGTTTTCCAAAACAGTGGTGCTGGTCGTTTTGTGCAAAGCAACCGGGAGCTTACGCTCCCGGCTCGCCGGTTGGTGTAAGAACGTGCGTTTGTTCTTGCCCGGAGCGGAAGCTCCAGCGCAAGCCGCCAATCGCAAGCCGCACGCCGTTTTGCCGTCGAACCACAGCCGGAGAATCACTTCGGCGAAAGACGCACTTGCACCAGGTAGGAGCTGCGCACCCCCAAGGCCACACCGCCGGGGCCCGAGCCGTTGACCACTTTCACGAGCACCAGGTTCGGCCCGGGCCGCAGCTTCACCCGCACCTGGTCCTGCCCCCAACGCAGTGCCCGCGCCCCGGCAAAGCGGTGCACCAGGCGGCCGTTGAGCCACACTTTGCAGGAGTCGTCGCTGCCGACAAGCAGCGTGGCTTGTTGCTCCTGGGCGCTTTCCAGCCACACGGCGAAGTAGTTGACCACCTGCTGGGTGCGGAACCCCTGGGAGCGGTTCCAGGCCACGGTGTCCACGGCCAGGTGTCCGCCCTGGGGTCTGGCCAGCACGGTCTGCCAGGAGAACTCCCGGCGATCCAGTCCGCGAAAACGCTGCTGAAGCCGGATCTGTCCCGGGGTGCGCTCCGGGGCAAACGGCACATCCACCGCATCGTCGCGCCGCTGCGGCCAAGGCCCGGCGGCCAGAAAGCGATCCACCTCTACTTCGCTTTCCGTCAACGTGGCCAGGAAGGCCAGCAGGTCGGCGGCATCCTGGGCCGAGAGATCCTGCAAGACCAGCTGAGGCATCATGCTTCGCGGCTGCCGCTCCAATCGCTCCAATTCCTTGACCGGGATGCGGATCAGCCGGTCGTTGGCGTCGCGCAGCACCACCTCGCTGCGCGTCCGCTGCACCAGGAACCCGGCGTGCAGATGGCCGCGGGTGGTTTCGGCCAGATAGACGTAATACTCCGGGGCGATGGCCTTGGAGGGCTGGAGGATGGTTTCCAGCAGCCCGCGTCGGTCGTACTTTTTGCCGATCTGGCTCAGGTTGGGGCCCAGCGTGCCGCCCCGGCCGTGCACGCGATGGCACTTCTGGCACTGGGCCGCCGAGCTTTCAAAGAAGATTTTCTCTCCCCGGCGGGGATCGCCGCGCAGGGCGAGAATCTTCTCCGCATTGATGGCCCGGCCCAGTTTTTTGGGCCGCAGCTCCGGGGGCAGGTAGTCCTGGTAGAGCATGCGCACGTTGGCGTCCGGATGCCTGAGGGCCAGGCGGAGCACCTGGGCTTTCAGTTCCGCGGGCAGCTTGTCCTTGCGCACCAGTTGCAGCAGGGCCAGCGCCCCGCCGGTGGAACGCATCAGGGCCCCTAGCACCTGCTGCCGCTGCTTGGGTGAGAGTTTGGAGCCTTGGAGCAACTGCCGCAGGCTGCGGGTATCTTGCAGGGCGATCAGGCCCCGCAGGGCAAGCGACTGCAACTGCGGCGAGCCGCCCTCGGCCCAGCCCAACAGCCGGGCAGAAGCATCGTACCCTTTGACTTCCACCAGCACGTCCACCGCTTTTTCTCGCACGGGGAGGGGAGCTTCGGGGGAGGCGGCCAATTGCTCCACCGCTGGCATCAGTTTGGGCAGCTTGAGCGTGCGCACCACTTCCAGGACCTCGGCGGCCAGCTCCCTCTGGGAAAGCAGTCCGGCCACGGCCTGGACCAGTTGCGGCTCCTGTTGCAGCTTGTTCCAGGGGCCAGGCAGCTTGACCGCCAGGCGCTGAAGCACGGCCCGACGCTGCTCCACCGGCAAATGCCCCCCGAGAAGTTGCTTGAGCAGCACACGCCCCAGTGCCAGGGAGTCATCATAGGCGGTGGCCAGCAGCAGGTGATCGACCTGAGCCGGAGTGAGCTTGCGCCGCTGGGCTACTTGTTCAAGCAAGCGGGCCGCCTGAGCAGGGTCCAGTCCCCAGTAAAGCTCGTACTGGGAGAGGATTCGCTGGGGGTTGCGGGCCAGGTGTGCGAAGAGTTCTTTTTGCCGTCCTTGGGCGGCAATCAGCAGTGCTTCCAGCTCGTAGCGGTCCTGGCCAGAATACTTGGCGGCCATTTCTTTCAGCACCGGCAGGGCCGCCGTGGTGTCCATCGCCGGCATCGCAAGCAGCACCTCACAGCGGACCTCGGGGTCCGGGTCGCGGGCCAGAGCCAGCAGTTGCCGCTGGTACTTTTGGCCGTGGCGGGCCAGGATACGCACGGCCAGAGCCCGATAGCGGCCTTCGCCGTGCCGCAGGTGTTCCAGCACCACCCGGCGCCCCTGCCCCCCTAGGCGATCCAGCACCCAGAGTGCCCGAGCCCGGTGGTGCGGGCGGCCCGTGGCTACCAGGTGCCGCAGCGCCGGGACGGCCTTTTGCCCCTGGGCCAGGAGGAACTCCCGGGCCAGAAACTGCGTGGCCAGGTTGGGGTTTTGCAGCCCCAGCAGAGCGTCTTCGATACGGTGGTAGGGTCCGGGCTTGCCCACGCGGTGCAGTTTTCCATCAGCCGGTACCAGGCGGAAGATGCGCCCGCGGTTCGGATCGTTGTAGGCATGGCCGCCCACCACGGCGTCGTACCAGTCGGAGACGAACACCGAGCCGTCGGGGGCGACGCAGACATCGGTGGGGCGGAAGTACTTGTCGGCGGTGGTGGTGAGCAGATTGCGTACCGAGGCTTCCATCCCAAACCCCCGCCGCCGGTGCGGATAAACGCGCACCTCGCGCGGCCCAGCGTCCGCGTGCCAGGGAGCCCCACGCCAGGCCGGATCGAACGCATCGCCTTCATAGACGCATATGCCGCAGGGCGAGCCGAAACCGGTCACCAGTGTGCCGGGCACGTGGCCGGGCACATGGCCGCGAAAGTGCCACGCCTGGCGAAACGGCACTCCGGGGGGCAGCAGGCGATCGCGCTGCGAGAGCAGCATGGGCGGGCGACCGTACCAGCCATAGTTGCCCCCCGGCATCAGCCAGCAGATGCGCACCGAGAAGTTGCCGTCGTTATCGTTGTCGCTCAAGTAGGCCCGGCCGAAGGAATCAATGGCCACCTCGTAGGGGTTGCGAAAGTTCCAGGCCACCCGTTCCAATTGGCTGCCGTCCAGCTCGCCGCGGATCACGGCCCCCCAGCGGGACTGGATGTGGGAGCCGTCGGTGCCGCGGACATCGAAGCCCAGGTCCCCGTGGGCCATCCACCACTTGTGGTCCGGCCCCAGCACCAGCGAATGGGCCCCGTGATCGTGATTGCGGCCGCCGAAGCCGGTGAGCAGCCGCCGGGGGGGACCGTCGGCCCGCAGGTCGCCGTCGCGGTCCTCGAACACCCACAGGTCGGGGCTGGTGGCCACGAACACCCGCTGCCCGGCCACGCAGATGCTCATGGGAGCCAGCAGCCCGGTGGCAAACACCGTCACCCGATCGGCCCGGCCGTCCCCGTCGGTATCCTCCAGCACCTTGATGCTGTCCGAAGGTTCCTTGGGTCCGCGGCGGTAGTGGCGAATCTCGGCCACCCACACGCGCCCAAGAGTGTCCACGTCGATGGCCGCGGGATTGGTAATCAGCGGTTCGCTGGCGAAAAGCTCCACTTTCACCCCCGGAGGCGTTTGCAGCGTGCGCAGCTCCTCCTGGGGGGACATCTGCCCGTGGACTTCTGTGGCGGCCCAGCCCAGGGCCAGGGACAGCCAGCCAAGGAGACAAGCAAGGCGGTGGATTCGGCGTGTGGGATTCATGGTTTTTTCAGACAAAAAACGTGGGGTGATTCGATACACCGGAGTGGAAGCCGCCCGGCGAGCCGCAAGCGTGAGCTTGGGGTGGTACGGTGCCGTGGAGGTTGGTTCTTGCCACAGCGAGCCGCGAGTGTTAACTGGCGGAGTGACAAAAACGTCACTTGTCCGTCGTTCCAACTCCCGGCTCGCCGGTTGTGAAAATCAACGTTTTTTCTCGCATCGGTGCGGCAGCACCCAGTGGCTGGCGGCCCTGCCGCTCTCCGGGAGCTTACGCTCCCGGCTCGCCGTCTTCCGCCGACTAAAGTCGGGTACGTGTTTAGCCAGTTAGCACATGGCCGCTTGACGCGGTGCTTCCGCACCGGGCAGGAACAAAGCATGTTGGGGAAAACAATGCACACGGTGAACCTGCGGCTCACCAGAAGGTTCGCCCTCCCGGAGCTTCCGCTCCGATGCAAGGAAAAACGCCGTTTAGTGAGCCCGCAGCGTAAGCTGCGGGAGTGGGAGGGCGAGGTCGCGGCCGAGCCGCTGGAGTGGAAAAGAGTGTTGGTTTTGTCGGGCGCTTCCTCACAAGGGAACTCCTCCAGCACAAACACAATAGTCCATTAATCATTGCAGCACGCTAAACGCGTACAAAGTCGGCGGCTGGCCAGCCGGCGGAAAACAGAACCCCTTGCGGCTCGCAGACGGCGATGCTACTTGCCGCCCGTCCAGCGGCGATAGACCGCATGGACCTGAGCCTGCTGCGTATCGCCGCTGTGGATGTAAATGGCGTAGCGCAGGCGAAGCGACTGGCCCGGCTTCAGTTTCACCGGCCGGGGAGGCAGCTTCCCTCGGGTATAGGCCCGCTCGCCGAAGGGGTTCAAGGTAAACAGCCCATAGTTACGCACATGGTATCGGGCCGGGTAGGGGTTCTGGGGATGATCCATCAGGGCCACGCCGTAGGTTTTCCCGTCCTGGGGATAGGTGTTGTAGTAGTCGATCCAGGCGGTGCGTTTGCCCCAGCAGGCGCGGGTGCCCTTGAGCCCGTCGGCGTTGACCACCTTGCCCCCTTGCCGCTCGCGCATCCAGTTGGGGATGCGGATGCCGAACAGCCCTTCCTTGGTGTCCTCGAACACCACCGGGTGCGTCTTGGGGGCCACGAAGCGGATGTCGTACTCCATCAACCCGTTGGGGTGGATAGTAATGGTGGTCTTTTCTACCACGACGAGCTTGCCGTCGAGGGTTTCCCAGTGGTTTTCCACGGCCAGTTTACCCAGCGGGCCGCAGCAGAGCACTTTGGCCGCGTGGTTGCGGATGCGGCCGCGTTCGGCCCAAAAGTCCACCGTGTTCACCTCGTCCACGGCCACCCAGATGCCCTTGTGGTGGGGGTGATCCTCCGGGTTTTCCAGCGGCCGGACCACGCTCACCCCCGGGGCGGCATACACCGGGTGCATGAACGGCTTGGGCAGCTTGGGATCGGTGCGATAAACGGCAAACAAGCGGCCATGGATGGTGATTTCCAGCTTGTGCTCGCCGGGGCGGATTTGCACCGGGCCGTCGTCGGCTTGAGTTGCATCTCCGGCAAGCAGCCCCCACACCGGGAGGAACGCGAGCCAAAACTTCGTTTTCCGGGGCCAGGACATCGCACACCCTTTCTCTGGTTGGGGGAGGCAGAACATCAGGTATGTTTGCTTCGGGGGAGGATTTCCACGTTAGCCCATCGTAGCCACCCCCGAGAGCGTTTGCCAGTTTTGCCCGAGGTGCCCGGACCGCCGTCTCTGCCAGCGGTGCCAGCACCCGCCGACCTTGCCCCCGGGAGAGCTTGCCGGATAGGGTGTGCCCCTTGGCCGGGGGAGCAGGCCGGCTGTTCCCTGCGGGCCTGGTGGATCTTCATACAAGAGGAACCCAAGGATGCGTTCTCTCAGCTGGGCGGTGTTACTTGCGGCAGCCGTGGCCCTGGGCTGCCAGGGACCGGCCATGTACCCGGCCAACGGCGG
>JALSGI010000011.1 GCA_026982835.1 Planctomycetota bacterium
CGTGCTGACGCACGCGGCTCGCCGCATGTGGAGTGCGGCGGCTGGCCGCTGCTGTGGCTTGGCTCCGGCTTGCCGGAGCAAAAAATAAAAGCGGAAGCACGCTTCCGTACTCCAAGAAGCCAACCGGCGAGCCGGGAGCGTAAGCTCCCGGAGGGCTTGGAGGCCTGGAGGCTTGGGGGCTTGGAGGGATGGCGAGCCGCTGGCTTCAGCCAGCGGAGAAAAATAACGCAATGCACTTATTTGGCTCTCCCCGGGCTCCAAGCCCGGGGCTCGCCAACCGCGTGCTGACGCACGCGGCTCGCCGGAGAGCGGAGCGAAATCCGCAGCGGCGATTGTTCAGCCGGCCAGTCGGCGGGACTGGGAGGGGGGCTGTTCTTTAAGCGAGGGGCGGTGGCGGTACTGCATCAGGTAGGCATCCTCGGTGGTGCTTTCGTAGAAGCCGTGCAGCACGCAGATGGCCCGAAAACCGCAATGCCGGAAGAACAACTGGGCCGGCAGGTTGGTTTCGCGCACTTCGAGCGTGATCCGCTGGCGTCCCTGTTGGGCTAGGCGTTTTTTGAGCCGCTGGACCATCTGGGTGCCGATGCCTTTGCGCCGCCACTGGGGGGCCACGGCGAAGTTGAGCAGGTGGATGCGGTTTTTGTGCATCTGGTAGATCATGTAGCCGACGAGTTCTTCGCCAACTCGGGCCACGGTGCCCACGCAGTTGCGCTGCTCCAGGCAGCGGAGGAAATCCTCTTCGGTCCAGGCGAACTCGAAGCTTTGGCGTTCGATCTGGAGCACATCGGGCAGGTCGCGGCGGACCATCCAGCGGAATTGCAGTTGGGCCTCCACCTGCGGCTGAGGGTAGATTTTCACCGTTGGCTCTCCTTGGCAAGTCCGTCACCAGGGGCTTCCTTGCTCCCGTGCCCGAGAGGGGCATCCCTCGGGAGGCGAAACAGTAGCAAAACCCCCAGGGCGTGCAAACCCAGATTTCTCGGCCCGTTCCAGCACGGGTGGCAGTGAAAGCAGCGGGCGGTTTTCGGCGGCGGTGCCGGGGGGAACGAGGCAGCCATTAGGGAGGAGTTCTCCAGGCCGTGGCCAGGCCTGTGGCGATCAGGGCCACCCCCACGCCGCCGGGATGCAACCCCATCAGCCAGACCAATCCGGCCAGCACCAGCAACCAGCCGGGCCAACGTTGGCGCAGGATCACCAGCAGGGGAGCTCCCCAGGCCGCCAGCCCGATGCCCAAGGGGGCCAGCAGCCACATCCACCAGGGGAGCCCGGCCAGGGGAGCGTGACGGGCTTGGAGCACCAGCCGCGGGGCAGTGGCAGCCTGGGCATGCAGCAGGAGCTGGTGCTGAGGTTGAAGCGGCCGGGGAGCCGGCGGCGACCAGTCGATGCGACGGGCACGTAGTGCTTGCTGCAGGTTCTGCTGGGCCAGCCAGGTCGCGTGCCAGGCCGGATCGATCGCCTGGGGTTCTTCCAGCTCGGGAGGCAAGGGGAACAGTTGCAACACCTGGGCCGTCCGGTTCCACCACAGCTGCGTGGTTTCCTGGTCCAGGGCCGGGACCTGGGCCAGCTGATCGGCCAACAGTTGGGACCAGAGCCGAGGCGGGAACGCGGCGGAGACGGGGGAGCCGCCGTGCAAACTTCCCCGGTATTGCCAGGGAATGGCGAAGGTCCAGAGCTGCCGTTGGGGGGGCAGTCCCAGGGGCTGGACCACCGCCGGGGAGTAGGTGCTGGCCTGGCCGGGGCGGGGAAGCTGCACGGGGGGCAATTGGGCCACCAAGTTCAGCACCTGAGGCAGCGGAGAAACCGGCAAGAGCACGCGCACCGTCCCGTCCCGCTCCCGGCGCCACGTGGCCGGCTGGTTTGCCAGGCGAATGGTGACGATGCGGGCTTGGGGCGGGAGGCGGAAGCGGCACTGGGTTTCTCCCGGGGCGGAGAGCAGGAAGTGGCTGTGCTGGAGCACCTGGCCGCCCTGGCTGACGGCAAGTTGGTGGTGGGCCAGTAGCAGGCGCAAGGGGCGCTGGGCGGATTGCCGAGGCTGAAGGACCAGTTGCCACCGGGGACCCAGGGCGCGCATGGCCCGAGGCCGGGGCACGGGAGCCAGGGGGCGTCCTTGCAAGGCCAAGGGGGTGAGTCGGCGGGGGCGCCATTGCCAGGGGGAGCTCGCTTCGGCTTCCGGGATGAGCAAATAGGTTTGCAACTCCTGCACTCCCAGGGGCAGAAGCTGCGGCAGGGGATTGTCCCTTTCCGGCTGGGGGCGCCAGGAAATCTCCAGGCGGATTTGCGCTCGTTCCTGCAACGGTTGCGGGGGGAAATACACCAGCTGGTCGTCCTGGCCGGGGAGGGTCCAAAGTTCCAGCCGTCCCGGGCTCAACAGCCGTACCTGTTGCCGGTTCAGGTGGCGGGCAAGGAACCTCACTCGCGACACAGCACCCTGCTGCACGTGCAGATTGAGCTGGCAGCCGATCCGCCACGGGTGGTCGTCTTCGCCGGGCAGGACCGTGTAGTCCAGCTGGCCGGTTACCCGGGGGCGATTGGGCTGCAGTTGCACCTGGGGCCAAGGGTCGCCGGGGGCGAGTGTCCATTGCCTGGCGGGGAACAGCTCCGGCTGGTCGCTTGGCGGAGGCACCTCTGGGGAACTGGCGGCCGGGGCCGTGAGTCTCAAGGCACCGTGGTGGTAGAGCCGGACCTGGTGCCGGGCCGAGGCAGCTTGGGCCAGTTGCAGGGCCGGGACGGTCCAGGTTCCTTGGGCCGGAAGTGGCGTCCACCCCCGGAGGCGGACACGGAACCCCGGCAGCGCCTCGGGTAGCCAGAAGACCACCTGCTGCCGCCACCGACCCCACCGGACCGGCTTCCAACGCTGTTGCCTTTGGACTTCCACTTCCAGCACGCGTACCCCCGGTGGCACCGAGAGCTGGTAGAACAAGGCCGGGGGCTGCTGCTCTACCTGGGCCTGGAACACCAGCTCGGCGTAGCCGGGATAGAGGTTCCAGCGGTGGAGCGATTCCACCCGGGCTCCTTGCACGCGGGGGGAGGTTCGCAAGGCGTAGCCGGCCGGGTAGCGATTGCCGCAGTCGTAGCTGACCTCAGGCGGCTGTTCTGCCTGGCTCCAGTGGGCGAGGAAGGCATCGGCTTCCAGCCGTTCCAGTTCTTCCTGGCCCTGCTCCTGGTACTCCAGGGTGCGATCCACCGAGATGGCGATCCAGTGCTGCAACGATTCGGTGTGCCGTAGCTGGACCAGGGGGATGGTCCATCGCCCGATGCCGGAGGCGTCCTTCATGACGAACGCCAGGGGAATTTTGACCGGGCCGGCCACGGGCTCTTTGAACTGCAGCTGCAACAGTCGCATGCCCGGGGCCGGGGCATCGGCAAAAGAGGCTTCCGGGCCCGGCTGGAGCCACTGGAAGCGTTGCAGCAGGGGGGATTCCGGCGGGATCAACTGAAGCGAGGCATCCACCCAGACTTCCACTTGTTTCAGCGGGACATCCAGCGGGCGGCAGTGGAGTTGGGCTTCCAGCACCACGGAGCCGGGATGGATCTTCAACCACAGCAGTTGATCGGCTTCCAGCCGCATGGGCCGTTCTTGCCGGTAGGGCTGCCAGCGGAGGCCCAACTGGGACACCGGACCCAGCTCGCCGCGCCACAGTTCGCCGCGGGCCTGGTCCTGCACGCTGCCCAGGCAAGGCTCCACTTGCAGGGCCACGGGTTCCTCTCCGGCCAGCACTTCCAGTCGGGCGGAGATGGCTGCAGGCACCGGCAAGCGGAAAGCGGAAGCGGTGTCGCTTTTCTCCACTGGGGGCTGGAACGACAACTCCAGCTCATAGGTACCCGGCTCCGGCACCTCCACCAGCAGCTTTCCTTGCTGGTCCCAGCGGGCCGGGGAGGCCATGCCGTTGATGCCCACGGTTTCGGGACGCAGCTCCTCCGGCAGGTGGGAGAAGTCCAGCCGGATCGGCTTCTGGGTGCCAAACACCCGCACGTAGTAGAACGCCAGCACTTGCGCAGGTTGATCCTGTTGCTCTGGGAGCGTGACCCGATAGCTGGCCCGTTGCAGCAACCAGCCGTGGGGCTTGCGGCTCAAGCGGTCGGCTTGCTCCACCAGGAAGCGGTAGAACTCCTCGGGGACGAAGTAGTATTCGGGATTTTTTTCCTCGGGAACGTAAACCGAGTACACTTTTCCGCCAGGAGGCGGCTCCTGGGCCAAAGCGTGCCAGCTGCCTGCTCCCAGCAAGGCCAGCAGCAGCCCCGTTCCGGCCGCAGCGGAAAGACCGGCGGCCGAGGGAGGGGCCTTGGGGCCGCTGCGGCCCCGATGGCGGGAAACCAATCCTAGGGCAACCACTCCGATCCACACTCCCCAGACGGCCCTTTGCGTCAGGTGCAGCCAGGGGGCGGGGGCCACCGCGGCGATCCACAGCGCCAGGGCCACGGCTCCGGCCGCCACCCGCCGGTAGCGCTTGCCCCCCCAGACCACAGCTCCGGCCACCACCAAGGCTGCCACGTAGCCGCTGATCCGCCACCAGGGGGTCCAGGCCAGGGTCAGTTCCGGGAGTTCTTGCTTCGGGGAGAACTCCACCGCGGCGACGCGATGCCAGGGGGAGGTGGGGTTCCAGGCTGCGTGGTTCAGCAGCGGGCGTGCCGACCCCGAGGACTGGGACCGCCAGAGCCACTGGGCGGGGGAGATCCAGTGCGCCGGGAGCGGGCTCTCGGGGCCACTTTCCCCGCCGGAGGCATCCATCCAGGGAGGCAGTTCCGCCTCCTGCATGGTGAGCAGCACACACGGGCCTGCGGCCACCAGCTTCAGGCCGAAGCGCTGCTGGAGTTCGGCAAACGAGGCAAAGGAAACGCCCGCTGCGGAATGCAGGGGGGTGCGGGGGGTGAGGCCGGCTTGGGCCAGCCCCAGGCGATCTAGCAACAGAGGGATGTTTTTGTGGGCCAGCAGCCGACCGGCGCGGAGCAACAGGCTTCCCCAGTCTTGCGGGGCGTTGGCCGATGGGTGGAATTGGGCGGCAAGCACGCGGCGGGCTTGTTCCAGGCGCTTTCCCGGCGAATCCCCGCTGCCGGGGGCGGAGAGCACGTTCCGGGGGCTTTCCGGGGCACTTTCTCCGCCCAGGGGACCGAACCACCGCTGCCACAGGCTGGCCTTGCGGGGACCGGGGAGCTGAAGCTGCCGCCCGCTCCAGAGGGTCCAGCGGCCTGCCAGCATCGGGTACTGGGCTTTCAGCCGCGGGGGAGCAAGCCGACCCCAGAAACCCTGCGGACGCCACCTTCCCCGCAGCCAGAACTCCAGCAGCAGCACCTGTTCCTTGACCAAGGTTTGGGGCACTTGCACGTGCAGGCGTCCCCGCTCCAGGTGCCATTGCTGGGGCCGCCCCTGGATGCTCAATGCCGTCACTTCCAATCCCGCCGGGAGGGAAAACTCCAACCGTCCCGAGGGGGGGTAATCCAGCAACAGCCCGCAGTGGTGCTCCAGAACGTGGGAAGGGGCGTCCCAATAGGTATCCACGCGCAGTTGCCAGACCACGGGTTGGAGCAGGGCGGGGTTGCTTTCTTCGTGCAGGGCCAGCAGGAACAACTCGGGTTGTTCGGCCAGGCGTTGCGGATCGTAATTCCAGGCGGCCAGGGGCTGCCAGGGGGAAGAAGGGCCTGGGGAAGTGGCGGCCGAGGGGATCAACGAACTGGTTTTCCAGACCAGCGGGAGCCAGCCTTGGCCCAGCACCGTCACCTCGCCGCGGGTGGTTTCCGCATTGGCCACGCCCACCAGGGGCACATGCTGCCAGCTCCGGGGATTCCAAGCGCCTTCCCAGCGAAGCTGCACCGTGGCCCCGGCGCGGATCGGCCGAGGGAACACCAGCTGGAAACGCCGACCCGGAGCGGCCACCGGCTCGGCCAGTTCTTCCAGCCGGGGCGGTTCCTCGCCCGAGGGCCAGCTCACATTGGGAAGCTCCGCGCCCGGGCTGAACACCAGCTCCAGGTGATCCACCTCCCCGCTTTGTGGTCGGATTTGCAATTCCACCTGGGCACTCCATCGCTGCGGCTGCACCCACACCCGCTGTTCTACGCCTACCTGGAATTGTGTCCTGACCGGCGCCAAAACCACCTGCCCGGAAAGTTCTCCCGGGGGCAGGCGCCACATCAGGGCCTGCTGGGGCAACCCGGGCAGCAGGCCGCGCACGGCTTGCGTTTCTTCTTCCTGCAGGGGGCTCTGGAGCACGGGACTTTGCATCTGCGGCGGGGGACCTTCGCTCCAGGGGAAACAAAGCCACCGCGCCACCAGGGAGGAATCCTGCGGGAAGGCAACCGGCCACAGCTCCGCCAGCGGAATGGAACGCCGGTGGTGGATCACCCGCTGGTGCAGCTCCAGCCGAAACACCCCTTGCTGGCCGGCCGGGAGGGCCTCTCTCAGTTCCATGTGGAGCCGTCGGCGTCCTTGGGCCAGGGGCTCCAGGTGCCAGCTGCGCAGCAGCTGAGCCGGTTCCGTTGTTACACGGTCCAGCGTCCAACCCGGCTCCAACACCGCTTCCAGGTGAAACACCTCTCCCCGCACTGGCTGCACCCGAAAGCCGACATGGGCCAGGTGCCTTCCCGGGGCCAGTTCCACGGCCGTGGCCAGGCTGATCCGCCACTGCGGCCTGGCCGGACCCACCACCAGCTGGATCG
>JALSGI010000012.1 GCA_026982835.1 Planctomycetota bacterium
GCACCACCGGTGGCTGCACCAAACCAACCTGGGAGCCAGGCCGCAAAAGCATTAATAATGGATTGACCTTCACCGCGGCACTTCCAGGTCTCCTGGGGGTCTGCGGCGATGTTCCAGCAGAACTTTTTGCCAAGAGGAGTTTGCCATGCCGTGGCTTGAGCAGTGGCTGGAGTGGCTGGGCCTGCACTACGGCGGCACGGAACACCTGATGCGGGTGGTGGGTCGTCTGGCCCTGGCGGCCGTCTTGTCGGCCATTGTGGGTTTCGAGCGGCAGAAGCGCGGTCGGGCTGCGGGCCTGCGCACGCACATGCTGGTGGGGATCGGTTCGGCCCTGTTTACGCTCATCCCGCTGGAGGCCGGGGCCAGCGTAAATACCATCAGCGAGATCGTGCGGGGAATCGCCTCCGGGATCGGTTTCCTGGGCGCGGGGGCCATCCTCAAAAGCACCGACAGCGCCCAGATCCGCGGGCTGACCACCGCCGCAGGCATCTGGATGACCGCAGCCGTGGGCCTGGCCTGCGGGGCCGGCTGGGTGGTGCCCGCGGTGCTGGGGGCCTTGCTGGCCCTGGTGATTCTGTCCCTGTCGCGCGTGGAGGGCTTGAGCGACTGAGCTTCCAGCCCGCGGGAACGTTGCAAGGGAAAAGCCAAGCGGCGGTTTTTCATGACGCCCGACGGCTCCTGCGATACAATGGAGCCGATTGCTTCGGGAATCGTTCCTCCTGTCGCAGGAGACGTACCGATGGCTGGTGTGCTCTATTTCCAGCGGCCTGGTGGGTTCTCCCTGCAAGCGGTGACCCTCTGCTTCCTGGCACTCGTCGGCATATCCGGCTGCACTTCCCAGGAGCAACCTGCTCCTCCCGCCCCAAACCGGTCGCGGCCCAGTCCGCCCCAAGAAGACCCCTTGCGCACCCTTTGGAAACCCCAGCCCGGCTCCGTGGGACTTACAGACCCGATGGAACTGGACCAGGGCCGGTTCCAGCTTCCCACCCCCGAAGGCTGGGAACTGCGGCGGGTGCCGGACTATCTGCTGGTGTGTCACCGGGGCAACTACCCGCGGCTTTACGTCTCGGTGGCCGACGATCCGGCTTTTACCAATATCACCCCGGCCAACGTGGTCGCCTATGCCGAAGCGGCCGCCAATCGCCTGCAAGAGAAAAAACTGGCCGTCCCAGTGCGCCCGGTGCAAGTGGGCAACTTCGTGGGAGTAAGCTACGGCTGGGAAGCCACGTCCAAGGGGAAGCGGCTGATGCGGTTCTTTCTGGTCACCACCCGCGGCCAGCGGCGGTACACGATCGAGCTGCGCTGCCTGGAGGCCACCTTTGACGACTACCGCGACACGGCCCTGGCCGTGGCGGCGGCCGTGCAGTTCGGCGAGGCGGAAGCTCCTCCTTCAAACCCCCAAGAGCCCCCCAAGGACAAAGAAAAGAAGCCTGCCACGGACTCCGGCAGCAAGGAAGAGAGCAAAAACGAAAAGTAATGCCTGCCCGCGGCGTGCGCCGTCTCCCCGCACTGACGTGCGCACGCTCCAGGGGCTTACGCCCCCGGCTCGCTGGCCAACCGCCGGCTGACGCCCGCGGCTCGCCACCCTCCAAGCCCCCTTGGCCGTTGGTGGTAGAACGCCAAGGGGCGGATTTGGCAAAGTTCGGCCGCACCGCTCGTGGCAAGGCTCTTTTTTAGCCCCGAAGGCTGTTGCCCGGAGAAAAAGGCCCCACGTGCTCCCACCCGGCCAGGGAGCTCAGGGGATGCCCCAGCCCACGCCTGGAGCCCACTCCAACCAGCCGGGAAACAGGCACGTAAAACCGAGCTTGACGGCCAGGAACCCGCCGGCAACCCAGGCCGTGTGCCGCCTGCCCCACTGAAACCACCAGCCCACCACCAGGGCGATCACCCCCGCTTGGACCAGAAACACCAGGAAGGCACCGGGGATCGCCGTGGAAAACTCTCGCAGAAAAGCGAAGAACGCCGCGCCCACCAGCGACGGGGCCAGCATCAGCGGCAAAAACGTCTCTTCGCCCTCTTCTTCCCGGCCAAGCAGAAACATCAGCAAAAACACCAGCACGACGTTGAACAGCAGGTCCATGAGCCGACCCGTCCCCGGCGGTGAGGTGGTGGTGTTTATCGTTTCCTGGGGGACTTCGTCTGAAGCCGCTAGGAAAACACCTTCTTCACCACGCGGCCGCCGATGTCGGTCAAGCGGAAATCGCGCCCCTGGAAGCGGAAGGTGAGCCGCTGGTGGTCCAGCCCCAGCAGGTGCAGCACGGTGGCTTGCAGGTCGTGCACGTGCACCGGGTCTTCCACGGCGTAGAAGCCCAGCTCGTCGGTGGCTCCGATGCTCTGCCCGCCGCGCACGCCCCCGCCGGCCAGGAACATGGTGTAGCCGTCGATGTGGTGGTCGCGGCCCAGCGTCTGGCGCGGCTCGCCCATCGGGGTGCGCCCGAACTCCCCGCCCCAGATCACCAGCGTCTCCTCCAGCAGCCCGCGCTGCTTCAAGTCGCGGATCAGGGCGGCGGTGGGCTGGTCCACCTCGCGGCAGAGGCGCTCGATCCCCTTGTTCAGGTCCAAGCCGGCGTTGCCGTGGTGGTCCCAGTCGGTGTGGTAAAGCTGCACGAAGCGCACGCCGCGTTCGACGAGCCGGCGGGCCAGCAGGCAGTTGTTGGCAAAGCTCACCTTACCCGGCGTGGCCCCGTACATGGCCAGCGTCTGCTTGGTTTCGCCGGAAAGGTCCATCAGCTCCGGAGCGCTGGTCTGCATGCGATAGGCCATCTCGTACTGGGCAATGCGGGTGCTGATCTCCGGGTCGCCCACCAAGTGGCGGCGGTGGCGGTTCAGCTCCCGCACGGTGCGGAAGAACCGCTCTTGGGGCACGCCCTGCATTCCCGGCGGGGAGGCAAGGTTGAGGATCGGCTCCGGGCCGGGCAGAAACGGCACGCCCTGGTAGCTGGTGGGCAGGAACCCGCTGCCCCAAAGCGGCGCTCCCCCGCGAGGGCCGCGGGGGCCGGATTGCAACACCACGAACCCGGGCAGATTATCGGCCAGCGAGCCGATGCCGTAGGTAACCCAGGCTCCCATGCTCGGGCGGCCGAAACGCGATGAGCCGGTGTTGACAAACAACTTGGCCGGACCGTGGTTGAACACCTCGGTGACCATGCTGCGGATGATGCACAGCTGGTCGGCCACCGAACCGATATGGGGCAGCAGCTCGCTGATCTGCGCCCCGCACTGCCCCCAGCGGCGGAACTTGCGCCGCGTGGCCAGCAGCTTGGCGTCCTTTTTCAGGAAGGCGAACCGCTTGTTCTTCACATAGCTTTCCGGCACCATCTGGCCGTCCAGCTCTTGCAGCTTGGGCTTGTAGTCGAACAGTTCCAGGTGGCTGGGCCCGCCGGCCATGAACAAAAAGATCACGTGCTTGGCCCGCGGCTTGAAATGCGGCTTTTGTGGGGCCAGAGGGTTGGAACTACGGTCCCCGGCCAGAGCCTCCACCCCTCCGGCTAGCAGCGAGGCCAGGGCGATGCGGCCCAAGCCCAACTGGCACTCCTGGAAAAAGTGCCGCCGGGTGATCCAGCGCAGCAGTTGGCGGTCTTGGCGGTGTGCGTTCATCGTGGGCATGTGTTGTCTGTTTTCAACTGCGAGTGTGATCGTAGTTTTTAACAGCCCGTTGAAAAACGCAAGTTTGGGAGGGCGAGGCTCCTGCCGAGCCGCTTTTTTTCAGAAAATACGTCTAGTCCTGTGACGCGATTCCGTATCGAGGAACATTCTTCAACGGGCTGTTAAGCTGGAGCCGTTTCGGCCCAGCCCCGGGCTTTGTACGTGTCAGCGACTTTGTGCTGGAGGCGTTCACATGAGAGTAAACGCCCGACAAAACCAACACTCGTTTCCACTGCTTCGGCTCGGCGGGAGCCTCGCCCTCCCAATTGTGCCAATCGACGCTTGTTCCTGCCTCGGAGCGGGAGTTCCCCGGGAGGACGAACCTCCTGGTGAGCCGCAGGTGCTAGGCGCGTTGTTTTTCACAATCACCTTTGTTCTTGCTCTGGAGCGGAAGCTCCGGCGAGCCGCGTGCGTGAGCACGCGGTTTTTACTTTCTTTTTACAACAGCAACGCGGTTGCTCTCGGTCCAACGCAACCGGGAGCTTACGCTCCCGGCTCGCCGTTTGGGGGCGCTGGCGCGTGCCCATGGGAGCGAAAAACGGCGGCTCGCCGCGTGGGGTGGGGCTAGGCCAGGGCTTCGGCAATCACGTTCCCTTCCACCAGCGGGGTGGGGCGGCCGAAGCGGTCGCGGATTTTCAGGTGCGGATCGATTCCCAGCAGGTGGTACATCGTGGCCAGCAGGTCCTTGGGGCTGACGGGCCGATCGGCCACGTCGCTGCCGATGCGGTCGCTGGCTCCGACGATCCGCCCTCGGGCCACGCCCGCTCCGGCAATGAGGGAACTATAGGCCCGAGCCCAGTGGTCCCGGCCGCCGCCGATGGCCTTGTTGATCTTGGGCGTGCGGCCATGTTCGCTGGTACAGACCACCAGCACCTCGTCCAGCAGCCCGCGGCTGTCCAGGTCGGTAATCAGGCCGTACCAGCCCTGGTCGAACGAGGGGGCCAGTTCTTGTTTCATCCGCGGGTAGTGGTTCCAGTGGGTGTCCCAGCCGCTTCCGGCCAGGCCGTATTCGTCCCAGAAGACGGTCACCACCTTGGCTCCGGCTTCGATCAGCCGCCGGGCGGTCAGCAGTCCTTGGCCAAACAGCGTGTAGCCGTAGAGCTGGCGTACTTTTTCCGGCTCGCGGCGCACGTCCAGGGCTTTGCGCAGGGCCGGAGAGTTCATCAGTTCGTAGGCCATTTGCTGGAAGCGGTTCAGCTCGCGGCCTGCAGCCGTGCGGCCCCAGTGCCGCCGGGCCTGGTCCAGTTGCTCTAGCAGTCGCCGCCGCCGGTCCAGGCGATCCAAGGTCACATCGCCTTGCAATCGGGTGGCCCCGGGCACCTCGAAGTAGCAGTCCGGCTCCACGCCCATGTAGGGGTCGTTGCCCTCGAAGTAGCGATTGCCCAGTTTCTTGCGCCGCCCGCGGGTGGCCTTGCCCACAAACTCCGTGGCCACCGGATCGTAGGCCGTGCCCAGGTAGGAGGCGTACGGGCCTGCCCGGGGCACCTCGCCTACCCGGCGGCTGCTAAAGGGCCAGGGCAGCAGCATGTTGCGGGGCACCTGGGAGCGGGGAGTCTCTGCTCCCTGCCGCTGATCGAGCACGTAATCGACCACCGAGCCGAAAAACGGCCAGTGCCGGGGGTCCCGGGGCGAAAGCTCCAGGCCCACATCGGTAATCGGCGCCCCGGTCAGCGCGAAGGCCACGCCGTGGATCGGGTAAGCGTGATTGAGCGACCGCAGCACCGTGACGCGGTCCATCACCTTGGCCATCTTGGGGAACAGTTCCCCCACGTGGCAGCCAGGCAACGTGCTGGGGATGGAGCCCAGCTCGCCGCGCACCTCCACCGGGGCCTGCGGCTTGGGGTCCACCCATTCGATCTGGCTGGGCGAGCCGTACAGGTGGATCAGAATCACCCCCTTGGCCCGGCCAAAATGCGACCCTCCGGCGGCCGATGCCTGCTGCCAGGCGAGCAGCTGGGGCAGGGCGGCTCCGGCCAGCCCCAGGCCGCCTACGCGCAGGAAGTCGCGCCGGGTAAACTCCCCGCACAAACGCTTCGGAGAACCCAGGATTCGCAGCATGGTTTGTACTTGTCAGGGGCGGGACACATCGGGAGGGATCATTTGCTGCTGGCAGCACTCTTCAGTGTATAAACTTTGCTGGATGGATGCCACTGATTTTTCGGCGTAAGGCAGGGGGTATCCCCCTTTTCGGCCCGCAAGCTGCAAGAGCTGAAATCTTTTGACAAACGCCGAGGAGAGTTGGTATAACCTACAACATATCGGAGTTTTTTGATCTGTGCAGCAGGACTTCATGTACCGCCGAGGGTTCGCTGTCTGGAACTGGCCGCCCCGAGAAGGGAACCTGCCGTGACGCACCGCCAGGGAAGATGCCGAGGCCCCGTCTCGCGCCGCTGGGTACTGCAAGCGGGGGTGTTGGGTCTGGGTGGATTTTCGCTGGCCGATTATTTGCGATTGCGGGCCCAGGCCGGCCCGCAAGGCGTCTCCACTTCGGCCCCGGAGACGGCCGTGATCCTGCTGTGGCTTCCCGGCGGGCCGCCGCACATGGACATGTACGACATGAAGCCCCAGGCCCCGGAGGAGTACCGCGGGGCGTTTCGTCCCATCCGCACCAACGTGCCGGGCCTGGAAGTGTGCGAGCTGATGCCCCGGCATGCCCAGGTGGCCGACCGCTTTGCGTTGATCCGCTCCATCGCCCACACTTTTGCCGATCACGGCGGAGGGCACAAGCGGTTTTTGACTGGCCGCGAGCCCAAGCAGCCCACCGGATTCGTCAACGATGCCCCGGCCGTGGGTTCCATCGTGGCCAAGTGCCGGGAGCACCTGCGCGTGGGGCTGCCCAACTACGTGGCCGGGGTGCCGCGAGGCAACACCGACACCTTCAGCTTCGGTGCCGCTTACCTGGGGCAGGCGTACACGCCGTTTATGTTCCACGGGGACCCCAGCCGCCCGGACTTCAAGATCCAAAACCTGGCCATCGACGCGGCCACTGCGGGCCGGCTCCAGGACCGCATGGCGTTGTTGAAGAGCTTTGACCGCCTGCGCCGCGACGTGGATGCCAGCGGCATGATGGAGGCCATGGACCAGTTCCATCGCCGCGCGGTGGAGATGCTCCTGAGCTCCCGCACCCGGCAGGCGTT
>JALSGI010000013.1 GCA_026982835.1 Planctomycetota bacterium
GCGATTGCATCGAGTTTCTGGTCAAGCCGGACCCCTTCTACGCCGAGCGGATCGACGAACTGGTGACCGTGTACTACAGCCAGGAAACGGACGAGATCGTCGGTTCGCTCATCAAGGGAGTGTCTCAGCTGTGCCGGGAAATTCTGCAGCGGATGCCGGGCTTTCGTATCGAGGTTCGGGACGGTCGTATCCGCTTGGTGCACATTTTTCGTGCTCGCTTGTGGTCCGCCCCCTGCCAGCCGGGCTCCAAGCCCACCCAGGCCTACCAGAGGCTGATCACGATGGCCGAAACCGAGAACGTGGAAGTGCCGGCCGATCCCTCCCTGGTTTCTTCGGCATAGGGGCTGCTTGTTCCGGTAGCAAGGCATATCTTTCGGCCTGGAACAGCTTTCTTTGTTTCCCACCGGGCAAGGTCCTTAGGACGCACCCCGCCCAGGGAGGCAGGTTCCGCAGCTGCTGGGGAGTTCCCGGCCCGGACGTTGTCCCGAAATCCCCCCGGGGTGCGGTGGACGCTTCCGGCGGGGCCGACTAGAATCGGCAAAGCTTTCCTTGGCTGCCAGGAGTTGCGCCGGAAAAACCGTCGGTCTGGGAAAGGGGTCCCGGTCGGCCAATATCCTTTCTTCCCGACAACGAGGATGACAACAGCGTGGCTCGCCGCGTGGTGATCACGGGTGTGGGTGTGGTGTGCCCCTTGGGCAGCAGTCCCGAGGAGCTGTGGGAGGGTCTTTGCTCGGGCCGAAGCGGCGTGAGCCCGCTGGAGGCGTTCGATCCGGCCGGGCTTCCGGTGCGTTTTGCCGCCCAGGCGCGGCAGTTTTCGGGCAAGATCCAGGACTTCGGCCCGCTGGAAAAAGAGCTCAAAAAAACCATCCGCAAGGGGCTCAAGACCGTCTGCCGCGAGGCGCAGATGGGCATTGCGGCCGCCCAGGCTGCGTTGCGCGACGCGGGGCTGACGCCGCAGGTCTATGCCCCGGACCAGATCGGGGCGGTGTTCGGCTCCGACTACATGGTCACGCTGCCGGAAGACTTTGTCGATCCGTGCAGCCGCTGCCGGGACCAACAGGGGCGGTTCGACTTTTCTCGCTGGGCCCGCCAGGGCCTGCCGGCCCTGAACCCGCTGTGGCTGCTCAAGTACCTGCCCAACATGCCCGCGGCCCACCTGTCGATGTACAACGACCTGCGGGGCCCGAACAACTCGATCACCCAGCGCGAGGCCAGCTCCAACCTGGCCGTGGGCGAGGCGGCCCGGATCATCGCCCGAGGACACGCCCGCTGGATGGTGGCCGGGGCCACCGGCAGCTGGATCCACCCGGTGCGCACCGTGCAGGCCCTGCTGCAATTCGAGCTGGCCGGCGGTGAAGACGCCCCGCCGGAAGAGGCCTGCCGCCCCTTTGACCGCCGACGACGCGGGATGGTGCTGGGCGAGGGGGCCGCCGCGGTGGTGCTGGAGGAGTACGAAAGCGCCCAAGGGCGCGGGGCCACCATCTACGCAGAAGTGCTCGGGTCGGCCGGGGCCATGGCCAGCAGTCTCACTCAAGGGGTGGACCAGCGCCGTGCCTTGCAACTGGCCCTGCAGCGAGCCTTGGCCGATGCAGGAGTGGAGCCGCAACAAGTGGATCACATCAACGCCCACGGGGCCGGCACCCGCGAAGGCGATGCGGCCGAGGCCCAGGCGCTGGCCGAGGTGTTCGGCCCCCGCTTGGCGGAGCTTCCGGTCACCTCGGCCAAGGGGCACCTGGGCAACCTGGGTGCCGGGGGCGGGCTGGTGGAGTTGATCGGCAGCCTGCTTGCCTTGCGGCACGGCCGCCTGTTCCCTACCCGCAACTACCAGGTGCCCGACCCGGAGTGCCCCCTACGCGTGGTGACCGATACCAGCACCCCGGCCGGGGAGGTGCTGGCCAAACTCAACGTCACCCTGCAAGGTCAGGCCAGTTGCCTGGTGGTGCGCAAGGCCGGTTAGTGGAGCGGAGCCATCGGTCCGCGGAAGCTGGCGGCTTGCCCTCAAAACACATCCTCGGCGGCCGGCAGCCCCACTTCCACCGGCACGGCCAGCGGCACGGTTTGCGAAGGCTCGGGGCGGCCTGTTGAGCCGCCCAGCAACTGGCCCAGCTCGCAGGCCAGGCGGCGGAACACGGCAGCCGGCAGCTCCACCGTCTGCCACCGGGGGGAGATGCGGCGCATCTGCCGCCGGTACTCGGAGAGCGGTACGGCCAGGAAGGCGTAACGCCGTCCGGCGTGAACAAACAGCCGCTCCGGGGGCACGGGGCTGCGGGGGCCGGTGACCCAGTAGGCGAACACCAGCAGGGCCTCGAACCCCGGGCCGAAGAGCCGCTGCCACTGCCCGAGGCTCTCCACGTCGTCCTCAAAAGACCAGCACTTCCAGTACCGGCCCTCCCCGCCGGGGAAACGCCGTCCCTTGACATCGACCAGGTAGCCTCGGCCCCGTTCCGGCGAGATGATAAAGTCCAGGCTCTTGAGCGAGCCGCCGGACCAGCAGGCCCGACGCGCCTCGTCCACGGCCACGTAAGGCACCCGCTGCTTGCGCAGCCACCGTTCCAAGGCGGCCTCGTAGTGATTGCCCCGATCGGCCATGGCACGGCCCCTTTCGCTTTGTGCGTGGAAAACCTGCCTGTAGTTTGCCCCAGCCGCCCCGGCAGGGCAACGTTTTTCCGGCCTCTTTGTCCTTTGTTCCCGGGGAGCGGGACCGTGACGGTCAGGAAAGCCGCTCCAGGGCCCGACAGCACAGCTCCACCAGCGTCAGCAGGTCCATCTGGTTGTGATAGACGATCCGCTCCAGGTCTTCGGTTTCCCCCTGGGTGACGAATCGCCGGTACGCATCGGGGATGGCCCAGCCGGGGATGTCGTCGGCGGCCCGCTGATAGCCGCAAATGTAGCGCTCCAGGGTCTTCAGGCGGCAGTTGGGCAGGTGCCTTCCCCAGAGCCGCCGGGCCACGTAAAGCAAGTCGTAGTGTTCTTGCAGGTGCCGCTGGAGCGTGGCATGGCGCTGGGGCTGGTGGTAGATGGTCCGCTGCAGGAGCATGGGCCAGTCGAAGCTTTTGCCGTTAAAACTCACCAGCACCCCGCGCCGCCGGAGGTGCTTCCAGAACTGGTACAGGATGGCCGGCTCCTCGCTCCAGTCCCGGGCCAGGTACTGCCGTCCCACCACTTCCCGGCCCAGATAGACCACCCCCACCAGGAACACCGGCGAGCCCAAGAATCCGCAGGTTTCCAGGTCCACGAACAGCACGCCGCCGGGCAACCGCTGCCGGAGCAACTCCAGGTCCAGCGGCCCGCCCTGGCCCGCAGACTCGGCTTGCTCGGCCGCCGGGGAGAAAAGCTCGGGCAACTGCCCCAGCCGCTGCCGGATCAGCCGGGGGCAGAACGCCAGCTCGTAGCAGCACCCCCAGGGCGTGCGGCGCAGCCGCCCGGGCAGCACTCGGGCCAGCTGATCGTACGGCGAACCGGATGCCCCCGCCGGACCCACGTGCGGCATTCCCCTTGCTGTGCCAGTGTTTGCCGATGGCGGAAATTTCGTACCCATTTCATTATGCCTGGGCGGTCAAGCCTTGGGGGGCAGCCGCCTGCGGCGGGGACCAGCCCCCCGCCAGCAGGCGCTTCAGCAGCCGCCGGGTCTTTTCTTTGTCCGGCAGGGGGCCGCTTGTGGTCAAGTCCGGGTCGCTTGCCTGCCCGGGCCGCCACGAGGGCAGACCCACGCATCCCGGGCAGCCACTCTGGCAGGGGCACTCCTGGAGCAACTGCAAACACAGCCGGAGCAACTGCTCCAGGGCGGCCAGGGCCCGCTCGCAGTAGCCCAGCCCCCCAGGGTAGCGATCATAAAGGATCACCGCACCGCGGCCGAAGTTCTGAAAATCCACCGTGCCGCCCAGGTCGGTCGTATCGCTCATCGTCACCAGTGGGGCGGCCTTGGTGGCCAGGTGGCAAAGTCCGGCCAGGGCCTCGGCCAGCTCCCCGCCGCTGCCTGCGCACCCTTGAGGCAGCAGCCACAGGGCCTTGGTCTGCAGTTGCTGCTGGGGCAGCGAGACGGAGCCCCAGCCGATGTTTTCCCGGGTGTGGAACTTGATCTTCTTAAACGCCGTGGTCTTCCAGCGCACCTGGACCGTGCCCCAGCCGGCGCGGTGGCCGGGAGCGGCCAGGCGTTCCAGTTGCGACTCTTGCACCAGCACCGCTTTTTCCACGATGGCCTGCGTGTAGTAGTCGCTTTGTACCGGCTCCACGTAGGCCAACTTTCCCTGCCAGTCCAGGTGTCGCACCAGGTAGGTCCGGCCCTGGTGCAGATAGATCGCTTCCGGGTAGACAAGCTCCGGGGCACTGAACCCATCCACCGTGGCCAGCACTTGCTCCTGGGGCACCTGCTGGCCCAACAGCCCCTCCCAGGCGGCAGCCTCCGCAGGAGCAGACGGCGGCACCTCCCCGCCCGGGGAAAGCAGCACGATGGTAAAGGTCTCGTCGCTTAAGTGGCGCAGGCTCACCCCCTGGGCCGGCCCGGCCGGGCCCTGGTAATAGAACCGCCCGCGGCGCCTCAGCAGCAGCCCCTGCCGCTCAAGCGGCGCGGCGTGCTGCTGCCAGTGGGAACCGAAAAACAACGCGGCCTCTTCATCCAGCGGAGCCTCCTGTGCAGCCAAGGCCAAGTGCTTGCGCAGGATGTAAGGATTGTGCGGATCGGCCACCGCATGCTCCGGCGAGCGGCCGAAGAAATACTCCGGATGCCGCATGAGAAACTGGTCCACCGGGTCGTTGCCGGCCACCAGCACCACCAGCGACTCGTTCCCCCCGGTACAAGCCTCTGGAGGAAGGAGCGCCTCCTGACGGAAAAGGTAAGGATAACGGTCTGTCTCCGCACTCCCCCCGCTTACGCGGGGGGCTCCTGCCGCAGGCTGCGAGCCTGGGCGACTGGGTGCTTCCGCACCAACGCCTGGTTTTACCTCGGAGCGGAAGCTCCCAGCGGCTGGCGGTCCCACCGCAGGCTGCGAGCCTGGGCGACGGGGTGCTTCCGCACCAGCTGCCGGTTTCACCCCGGAGCGGAAGCTCCCAGTGGCTGGCGGCCCCGCCGCCCGGCCGGCGCGGCCGGCTTGTTGCCAGCAGCTGGCGATGGTGCCGGGGTAGCCGAGGATGATGACCATATCCAGTCCGCCCACGTCGATGCCCAGTTCCAGGGCGTTGGTGGCAGCCAGTCCGCGCAGGCGGCCGCTGAACAGATCGGCTTCGATTTGCCTTCGTTGGTGGGGCAGGTAGCCGCCGCGGTAGGCTTGCACTTGTTGGGCCAGTGGGCTGCCTTGGCGGCGGAAGTATTCTTGCACGTAGCGGAACACCAGTTCGGCCTGTTGTCGGGTGCGGGCGAAGGTGAGCACCTGGGCTCCTTGTTCCATACCTTGGATCATCAGGGCCACGGCTTCATCCACCGCACTGCGGCGCCAGGGGCGGCCGCGTCCGGCCGGGGGTGGGTTCCAGAAGGCGAAGAACTTCCGTCCCCGGGGCGAGCCGTCCCGGCTGACCACCTCGAACGGCTCTCCGACCAGTTGTTCCAGCAGCTGCTGCGGGTTGGCGATCGTGGCGCTGGTGGCCACAAACACCGGCCGGCTGCCGTAGCGGGCGCACACCCGCCGCAGGCGGCGGAGCACCTGGGCCACATGGGCCCCGAAGATGCCGCGGTAGCTGTGGGCCTCGTCCAGCACCACGAACCGCAGTCCCGCAAAAAACCGCGCCCAGCCCGGGTGGTAGGGAAGCAACGCGGCGTGGAGCATATCCGGGTTGGAGAGCACCAGGCGGCTCTGCTGGCGGATCGAGCGTCGCTGGCCCCGGGGCGTGTCGCCGTCATACACGCCCGGCTGCACCGACGCGGCCCCCACCGCTGCCCCCTCCAGCAGGCGATGGAGTCCCTTGAGCTGATCCTGGGCCAGCGCCTTGGTGGGGAACAGGTACAGGGCCGTGGCCTGCCCGTCTTGCAACAGCTGCTCCAACACCGGCAGGTGGTAGCAGAGGCTTTTGCCGCTGGCCGTGCCGGTGGTGATGACCACGTGCCGCCCGCGGCGCAATAGCTCCACAGCCTGCTGCTGGTGCACGTAAAGCTGCCGGATACCCCGGGCAGCCAGCATGCGCCGAAGCGGCTCAGGCAGCGGTGGCCGCAGCTCTCCCGGCTCCGCTTCCCGCGGGGGAAGCTCCTCCACATGGACCAACTGCCCGCGATAGCCGGGCAGATGCTGCAAGTGATCCAGAAATCGCTGCACGTCCATGAGCAGGCCTCGCTGGCAACGAACCACGTCCGTGAAACCCGCCGCCGGGCAGGCAAGGCGGCATAAACACATGTTTACAATATACGCATGTTCCAGCGGGGTGCAATCTCGGTGTGCGGCCGAACTGGGCAACCAGTTGCTCTTGGCCGTCGGGGGAGATTTCACTCATGGTAAACCCCTTTACCTCCACTTTTGCCCTTCGTTGACTCCTCAGGTGGCCAGGGATAACGCAAAAAGGACGGTCTGTCGGATTCGAGGCGGCAATTTAACCCAAACTTCCCCATCCTTGGTGACGTAAGTCCTTGGTAGCCCCGTGGTTGTGAAAATCGCCCTGGGCGCCGGCTGACTACAGGGAAGCCCCCGGCTGGGTTGGGCTGATGCCCAACAGTTCAAAAGCCCTCGCTTGCAAGGGCGTGGGACGGGATTGCATCCAAAACGGTTGTGCCTCCCCGGCAGAGGCCAACTGCACCTGGTTGCTCGTAAGTGTGCCCAGCTCCTCAAGCAGCCCCTGGAAACTCTGCGCCGGCAGGCCGTCGCGCGTCCGTTTCGTGCGGGCCTTCTTCTGCGCACTTTCTGAAGGCTCGGCCGGAGCTACCGGCCAGCGACGCCCAGCCGCTGCCTGCTCAAGCTCTTCGTCATCAAAAATCAACGGAGCCCATTTCCGCCGCAGGTGCCACTCCACGTAGTAGGCCAGCATGCGCAAAAACACATGCACCCGCACCCGGTCGCTTATCAGCCCGTTGAAAAAGTCCATTTGAAATAAAAACGCGTTATAAGATTCCCTGCACATCCTGAAAAAAGCGGCTCGGCCGTGACCTCGCCCTCCCAAACTTGTGTTTTTCAACGGGCTGTTAGCCGGTGATAGATCGGG
>JALSGI010000014.1 GCA_026982835.1 Planctomycetota bacterium
GCCTGGGGGCGGTGCTTTACCACATGCTCTCGGGTCGCAAGCCCTTTGGGGGCAAAACGCTGACTGCGGTGCTGGCTGCGTTGATCCAGCAGGAGCCACCGCGGTTGGATTCGGTGGTGCAGGGATTGCCACGGGAACTGGTACTGCTGGTACACCAACTATTGGCTAAGGATCCCCAACTGCGGCCCCAAAACGCCGCCGAAGTCTTCAAGCGGATCCGCCAGCTGGAAAAACAGGCCCAGCACGCCCAAGTGGAAGTACAGCAACCTTCCCCGGCCGGGGAAAAACCAGAGCACACCTGGCCCACGGCCCTGGTCCCCTGGGAACGAGGAGGTTCCCGGGTGCTTCCGCCGTGGCCGCCGCAGCGGCCGGTGGCGGCCCCCGGCCCGTCCCTTTCTCAGCTTCCGGTCTCCGAGCCGCGGGGGATTCCCCCTTGGTTGCTGGCCCTGGGCGTGGGAGCCGCTGCCGTCCTGCTAGGGTTGCTCCTGGGAGTCTTTTTCTTGCGAACCGACAAAGGAGTAATCCGTCTGGAGATCAACGACCCGCAGGTGGAAGTCCGCATCAAAGGGACGCAGATCACCCTGCAGGGACTGCAAGGGAGCAAGGAAATCCAAGTAACCCCCGGTGAACATGCGCTGGTGATCCGCCGAGGAGATTTCCAGTTCGAAACCACCCACTTGGTGCTCCGCCGCGGCCAGAAAGTGACCGTGCGGATCGACTACCTGGACGGCCAGTTGGTGGTGCGCCAGGGCACTCGGGAGCTGGCCCGAGCCCGCGTGCCGGAAGAGAAATCCGAAAAGAAGCCCAAGCCCGACCAGGACGACAAGGGGGACAGTTTGCCCAAGCCTCTCCCCCAGCCGCAGCCGACGCCGCCTGTGGGAGAAGGGCCACCGGGCCCGCCGCCTAGTGATGCTTCCCCCCAGCCCCCCTCGCCGCCAGGAACCCTGAGCCAAGGCTCTCAGCCCCCGGTGGCCGTGGCCCCGTTTGGGCCCAAGGCGGCCCGGGCTTACCAGGAAGCCTGGGCCAAGTACCTGGGCGTGCCGGTGGAGAAGGAAGTCGATCTGGGCGGCGGGGTGAAGATGCACTTTGTGCTCATCCCCCCGGGGGAGTTCGAGATGGGGCTTGCCCAGTTGTTGTTGGACCGGATTCCACCTCTTCAGCCAGGATTTCATAGTGAATACCCCATGCATCGCGTGCGGCTCACCCGCCCGTTTTATCTGGGCAAAACAGAAGTCACCGTGAGTCAGTTTGCCCGGTTTGTCGAGGCGGGTGGATATCGAACCCTGGCCGAAAGAAAAAACCAAGCGGTGGTCTTCGTGGGAGGAAAGAAGCTATGGGACACTCGTGCGGGAGCTCACTGGCGCAATCCCCATTTTCCCCAAAACGGCCAGCACCCCGTGACGTGTATTCTCCGAGAAGATGGTACTGCGTTCTGCAAGTGGCTGGGCACAACTTTTGGATTGCGTGCCGAATTGCCTTCGGAGGCTCAGTGGGAGTTCGCCTGTCGAGCCGGGAGTACGCGGTTGGCCTATGCACTTGCCCCTGGATCATTGCCGCTTGAAAAACGCGGAAATTTCCTTGGCGAACAAGACGGATACCGCTTCACTGCCCCCGTGGCCCGCTTTCCGGCCAATGCGTTTGGGCTTCACGACATGCTGGGAAACGTATGGGAGTGTTGCCGCGACGATTTTGATCCCCAGTTTTACAATAAAAGTCCGCTACGCGATCCGATTTGCCGGGGAGCTACGTCTGGCAACCTTTTTCGAGGGGCTGCCTGGGATTTAGGCCCGCTACAGAATCGTTCATCGGTGCGGTTTTTTGAAGCGGCGTCACTTCCAGTGGTCAACAGAGGATTTCGCGTTGCGGTTTCCCTGGACACTCCCTCCTACGAACCCCGGACCGATCAGCCGCCGCCCCCCGGCTGCGGCGCGGTGAAAGTGGAGTGCAACGTGGGTGATCCCGAGCTGGAGATCGTCTTCAGGGACAAGGGGATTGTGCTAACCGACGAGCACAAGCTGCGGCAGGTTACCCTGGAGGCTGGATCAGTGCAGGTGGTTCTTCGCCGCGGGCGGCAAGCATGGCTCTGCAAAATGTTTTCTTTAGCCGCCGGGCAGCAAGTTACTCTGAGCGTGGAAAAAAAAGAAAAAGGGCAACTAATCGTCCGCCTAGGGGAAGAAGTGTTGCTTGAACAGTGGGTGCCGCAATGTATAGCCATGCCCGTGCCCGGGGCCAAGGGCCCTCCTCCGCCGGTGGCCGTGGCCCCGTTTGGGCCCAAGGCGGCCCGGGCCTATCAAGAGGCTTGGGCCAAGTACCTGGGCGTGCCAGTGGAGAAGGAAGTCGATCTGGGCGGCGGAGTCAAAATGACCTTGGTGCTCATCCCGCCAGGGGAGTTCGAGATGGGATTGCCCCAGTTGCACTTTCAAGAGTTTAACCTAGATGGCCATCTTAGTGCTGGCGAGCAACCTCTTCACCGCGTGCAGATCACGCGCCCGTTCTACATTGGCAGGACCGAAGTAACCGTAGGGCAGTTCCGGCGGTTCGTCGATTCCACCCAGTACAAAACCGTTGCCGAAAAGGTGAACCATTCCGCAGTTCTACGGCATGGTGGCTGGCATCTCGTGCCGGGAACCAGCTGGCGGAATCCCCAATACCGTCAAAACGACCAATACCCGGTTGTTTGCATTACATGGAGCGACCGCCAGGCGTTTTGCGATTGGTTGGCCACTGTGGTGGGCTCCTCGGTTCTCCTGCCTTCGGAAGCTCAATGGGAGTTCGCCTGTCGAGCCGGTAGTACGGGGCTGGAGTATGTCAGAACGGTGCTAACCAGCCATTGGAAAAACGGATATGGCAAGCAGGACGGATATGAACGAACGGCCCCCGTTGCGAAGTTCCCGCCGAACGCTTTTGGGCTGTTCGACATGTTGGGCAATGTTTGGGAATGTTGTCGGGATGGTCTTGATCTGAAGGCTTACGAAAAATCCCCGCTGAAAGATCCTGTAATGCCCCCCCGTCATAACAGGGTTTTTCGGGGAGGGGCTTGGGATGGCGGCTTCCCATGGACACGATGTGCAAAACGTCACCCTGGTCCGAAAAGTCACCATAGCGTCAACACGGGTATGCGTATCTTGCTCCCATTGGACACCCCCTCCTACGAACCCCGGCCCGATCAGCCGCCGCCTCCCGGCTGCGGCACGGTGCTGGTGAAGTGTGCGGTGGGGGATCCGCAGTTGGAAATTCTCGTTCAAAACAAGGAAATCACACTCACTGCCGAGCACAAGCTGCGGCGGATTACGCTGGGGGCTGGGCCGGTGCGAGTGGTTCTCCGTCGCAAGTGGCAGCGCTGGCTCTGTAAAGGTTTTTCCTTGGCCGCCGGGCAACAGGTGACTCTCACCGTGGAAATCCAGCAACAACGTTACCTGGTTGCTCGCCTGGGCGAGCAGGTGTTGCTGCGGCACACGCTGGCAGACCGCACGCCCTTGGAAGTACCCAAGCCGCAAGGGCCCCCGCCACCAGTTGCTGTGGCCCCCTTCGGGCCCAAGCTGGCCCGTATCTACCAGGAGGCCTGGGCCAACTACCTGAATGTGCCCCGCCAAAAAGAGGTGGACCTGGGCGAAGGCGTCAAAATGCAGTTGGTGCTCATCCCCCCGGGCGAATACGAAATGGGGATTACCTCACTGCAAAAGACACGCATGCGGGGAGCGCCGGATTTCCACCTTCTGAGCCGAGAACCCCTGATCCATGTGCAGATCACACGTCCTTTTTACATTGGGCGTTACGAGGTCACGGTGGCCCAATTCCGGCAATTCGTGAGACAAACCGGCTATCGCACCCATCGCCAGCGCAACCATCCGCCCAACGACAACCGCCATTGGGCCCATCCCGGCTTTCGCCAGACGCCGAAGCATCCGGTGGTCTGGGTAAGCCCCCCGGATTTGAGAGAGTTTTGCCGCTGGCTATCGGAAAAACTGGGTTACCAGGTATGCTTGCCCTCCGAGGAAATGTGGGAGTTTGCTGCCCGGGCCGGAAGCACCTGGATCAGCCCCGTACCACGACGTAACCGCAAAAACCGCGCAATGGGGATCAAGGTGGCCAACTTGGGCGGCGGAGTGAATGACGGTTTCCCGAAAACTGCTCCGGTTGGCATTTACCCGCCTAACCCTTTCGGACTTTACAACACCCTGGGCAACGTCACGGAGTGGTGCCACACCCGGCCCGAAAACAAGTCTTTTTTGCTGGTGGACCCTGCTGAAGTGAGTGCGAGGCGTGGAAACTACAATAACAGAGGAACCCACCTACTCCACTGGTTAGAGACAGCACGCTGGACCTATCGAGTTGACGCTGATCCTAATTTCCACTGGATCAGCGGTTTCCGGGTGGTAGTTCCGTTGGCGTGTCCTCGGGTTACCGCCTTGCCCGACCAGCCGCCGCCGAAAGGCTGTGGGGCGGTGCGGGTGGTTTGGGAAGCGCAACATCCGCACCTGGAACTGAGCTTCGAGTTCCAGCGCGTGACCCTAACTCCGGAAAACCGCTTGCAGCAGGTCACACTCCCTGAGGGAGCCTACCAGTTGAAACTGCGCCAAGGGGACAAGGACGTGGCGACCCATCTCCTGCGCCTCCGGGCCGGAGAGCGCAAGAGGCTGCATGTGCGCAAGCAAGGAAATAAGTTTCTACTTGAGGTAGTGAAGTAAAAAGCGTGCCAGGGCTTTTGGTTGATTTCTCCGCCGCCTTCGTTCGGTGCGGGATATGTCTTTTACTTTCCCACTGGGAGCCGTCCCATGAACCAGGAAAGACCTCCGTCCTCGGAAAAACAACTGGACGCGGAGAGCCGCAGCCGGGAAAACGAAGAAGCGAAGCCCGCCGATGGCGAAAAACACTCGGCTGCGGTCCAGCAGCAAAACAAGGCTCGGCAGGAAGAACGAGACGAAGCCCCGCCGCAAGAGACGAAAAAGGAAGCGGACCAGGAAAAGTTCCGCCTTCGTTGCCCTTATTGCAAAAAGCGGGTGAAGGCCTACCGGCGTCACCTGGGCCGGAAGGTTTTCTGTCCAGTGTGCCAAGTGCCGTTTCTGGTTCAGCCGGGAGAAGAAGATGGCGACGGCTCCTCGGCCCCCCCGGTGGCCATCGCCCTGCCTCCCGAGCAACACAGCCTCCCGCAAGCCGAACCCGATCCCCTGGACGCCGATCTGGAGCTGGTGGAAGAAACGGGGGGATTCAAGCTGATCGTTACCTGCGGCATCGTAGGGCTGATGGTGCTGCTGGCCCTGGCCGCCGGGGCGGTGCTGCTGGTGATGCGGCTGGCGGTCCCGGGGCAGTTCGTGGCTGAGGATAGTTCCTTCGGCTGGGATCGCCGCAGCGACCAGGTCCCCCCGCCGGTACGCGACGCCCTGGTGCTGGGCCGCCAGGTGTGGCGGCTGGACGGTTTTCGGCTGTGGAACACCCCGCACGGAAAATGCCTCTACGTGGTGCTCGACGGCCGGAAGCTGGAGGAGGTGGTGGGTGTGCTGGAGCTGCCGGCCCAGCAAGCCCAGCAGTTCGTCGGCGAAAAGGCGGCCCCCGGCTGGGGAGAGGTGCGCCTGTGGTTCCGTATGCCGGCCGAAGAGGAGCGGAAGACCTTTTCCGACCTGCAGCGGGAGATCGATTCCCGGTGGACCTTCCGCCAGGAAGAAAAGAGCTGGCTGCTGCAGCGCAACGAAAAGATCACCACCCGGCGGCAGATCACCTGGCTGCAGGAAACGATCCGCATTGTTATCGATTTTGAAGTGGGAGAAGGCTACTGGGAAACGGACCGCCTGATGAAGATCAAGCACCGCGGGGCGCAGGCCTACCTGGGCACACGCGTGGAACGAAAACAAGAACGGGGCGGAGCTTTCCCGGTGCTTTTGCCCTGAGCGGGTTTCTTGTACCGCTCTGCGATCCGCAATGGCTCTTCGTGACGCTCGGCTCCGAACTCTCCAAAGGGGTTGAGACGGACCTGCCCCCCGATGGCCCGGGGGCATTTTCTTCTTCCAACGCATCCTCCTTTTTCGGCTTCTTCCAGGATGGCTCGGGGGTTGACAGCTCCCGCCGGAGAGGCGATGATTTTTTGATGTGCCAAAAAAATATTTTGACTATTACAAAATGCGATCTTCATGGCTTCTGCTTCTGGTAACGCCCGGTCTTCTCAAACGATTTCCCGGCGGCAGTGGCTAGCCGCCGCCGGGGCAGGGCTTTGCGCCGCGAGCGGATGCACCGCTTCCTGGGGAAACCCGGACCGCCTGGCCCCAGGAGACGAACGGCCCCTTTGCGTGTGCACCACCGGAATCGTGGCCGACCTGGTGGCTCAGGTGGCAGGTGAGGCGGCAGGGGTTGTGGCCCTGATGGGTCCGGGCGTGGACCCGCATCTGTACCGCCCCAGCCCCGGCGACGTGGCCCGACTCAGCGCCGCGGAGGTGGTGTACAATGGGCTGCACCTGGAAGGCAAAATGGCCCAACTGCTCCATCGCTTGGAGGAGCACCGGGCGGTGGCGTCTCTGGGCCATTACTTGCAGCGGCACCACCCGGGGCGGCTCCTTCCGGTGGGGAGCAGCCAGTACGACCCGCACGTGTGGTTCGACGTAGAGCTGTGGAGCCGCACGCTGCCTGCGGTGGAAGAGGCCCTGGGGAAGCTGCTGCCCCGGCAAGCCGCATTGTTTCGCCGGCGAAGCGAAGCCTGCCGGCGGCGGTTGCTTGTGCTACACCGCTGGTGCCGGGAGCAACTGGCCCACATCCCCCCCCGGCGGCGCGTGCTGGTTACGGCGCACGATGCGTTTCGCTACTTTGGCCGCGCCTACGGGGTGCAGGTGGTGGGCATCCAGGGCGTAAGCACCCAGGCCGAAGCCGGTATTGCCGACATCAACCGCCTGGTGCGGCTGATCGTCCGCCGGCGGGTGAAGGCGATTTTCGTGGAAAGCAGCGTCCCGGAACGCCATGTGCATGCCTTGCTGGACGGCTGCCGTGCGGCCGGGCACCGGGTGCAACTGGGCGGCCAGTTGTACTCCGACGCCCTGGGGCCTCCCGGCTCGGGGGCCGAAACCTACGAGCAGATGGTCCGCCACAACGTGCAAACGATCGTCCAAGCCCTGGCCTGAAAC
>JALSGI010000015.1 GCA_026982835.1 Planctomycetota bacterium
CTCCCGGATCAAGGCCACTTCTTCGGCGTCTTTGATCACCCGAAGCTGTTCTACCATTCCCGACACCGGCACCAGCTCCACCTGCTCCAGGTGTTTTTCCAGGGCCTGAAACTGGCTGACACTCAGCCAGTCTGCTTCCACGGCCAGTTGCCGCAGCCGCAGCGATCGGGCCACCTGCGCCACCGCTTCGGCCAGCGTGGTGCCGGTGCGGCGAATGTGCAGTTCTACATCGGGGCACTCTCGTTCCAGTTGGGTCATGAAGCGAGCATCGCTTACCATCACCGCCTGCTTGCCCGCCAGCAGCAGAAAGCTGTCCTCGCCGGTAAAACCGGTCAGGTAACGGACATTGACCGGATCGCAGACCAGCAGGGCAGAGCGTTCTTGCCGAGTCAGTTCTCGCAGCAACCGGCGGCGACGCGAAGCAGGCTTGCTCATGCAGAAGTCCTTGGCCCATCGAGGAAGAGAAAACCGGCCATCTCAAACACACACTCCGGCAACCGGTTACACATTGGCTTCGCCCTGGGGCCCCGAGCCCCGAAACACCCGGCGCCCCAGGGCCGCGTGGTAGTAGGTCCACGGACCTTCCGTACCCTGGCTCTCGGTAATCATCTGCTGGAAGGTGTGCAACTTGGCGTCCAGGTTGTCCAGGTAGGTGAGCGTGATGGCCTCCAGCGTCATGGGGATGACGGGACTGCCGTGTTCCTGCTGCCCGTGGTGGCTGACGATCAGGTGTTTGAGCCGCAAGGCCAGCTCGCGCGGGAACGGCTCCCCGGAGAGTTTCTCCGCTTCGGCGATCTTCTCTTCCAGCATGGCCACGCCGATGACGATGTGCCCCAGCAGTTGACCCTCGTCGCTGTAACCCCAGGCCCCCTGGTATTCCAGCTCCCGCACCTTGCCCAAATCGTGCAAGAACACCCCCATGACCAACTGATCGGCATCCAGTTCCGGGTAGCAGGCAGCCACGGCCCGGGCCACATCCATCATCTGTACCACGTGTTCCAACAGCCCGCCCGGGTAGGCGTGATGGTGTTTGGTCCCTGCCGGGGCTTGGGTGAATTGCCGCAGCAGCTCCTCGTCCATCAAAAAACACTCGGCCAGGGCTCGCAGGTGCGGGTCCTGCAACTGCCGCAGATGCTGGGCGAGTTTGTGGGCCAGCTGGTCCAAGCTCTGCGGGCTGTGGCGGAAGTAGTCCTGGGGGTTCACCTCCTGGGGGGAGGCCGGAGCGATCTGCTGGGCGATGATCTGGATGGCCCCCTGGTACAGCTGCACTTTGCCGCGGACGCGGGCAAACCCTCCTTCGTTGAGCCGCTCGTATTGCTCGGGCCGGGCGTTCCACAGCAACGCGCTGATGCTGCCGGTGCGGTCGGCCAGCTCCACGTGCAGATAGGGGTCCCCGTGCCGATTGGTCCGCAGGTGCCGCGAGCGGACCAGGTAAACGTCGTTGAGCGTCTCCTGGTCCTGGAGTTGGGCGATGTAGCGATGGGCCATGCGGAGATCCTTTTCGCTTGCCGCAGGGGGACAAAGGGGAGTGCCGTGCCGAAGTTGCTGGATTTTACCCCAACGCCCCGGGGGGTGAAAACCTGCCCGGAGGCACGGTTTGCCTTTTGCTCGAAGTGTGGCGAAAGAAGGACTTCGGTTAGCGGCCAGGGCAAACAGAGCGCCTCGGGTTGTACAAATGCATGACTTTTTTCCTGAATAAATCAATTAATGAGAAGAAAGTGGCGTGCAAATCCAATTTTCAACTTGCAATTTTCACAATCTCGGCGTATAATCTTATGCCATGATCGAGCGTGATATTTCCCAGGAGCTGCTCCGCTGTGCCGCGGAGTTTCCTGTGGTGACGGTCCTTGGGCCGCGGCAGTCGGGCAAGACCACTTTGGTGCGGAGGGTGTTTCCCGACAGGCCTTATTTTTCCTTGGAATATCCTGACGTGCGAGCGGCGGCCGGGGCCGATCCCCGAGGGTTTCTGGCTCAGGCTCCCCAAGGAGCCGTTCTGGACGAAGTCCAGCGGTTGCCGGAGCTACTTTCCTACATCCAGGGGATGGTGGATGAGCAGGATCGGCCGGGCATGTTCATCCTCACCGGAAGCCATCAGCCGCGGTTGCACGAAGCACTCACTCAGTCCCTGGCCGGCAGAACCGCCCTGTTGACGCTTTGGCCTTTCTCCCTTGGCGAACTTCGCCGGTACAAGCCCCACTGGGAGGCGTTCGAACTGGTGGTCAAGGGATGCTTTCCCCGGCTGCACGAAAAGGGGTTGGAACCGCGCAGGTTCTTCAACGGCTACCTTCAAACCTACGTGGAACGGGACGTGCGGGCCTTGATCAACCTGCGCGATTTGTCCCAGTTCCAGCAATTCCTTACCTTGCTGGCCGGTCGGGTGGGACAGGTGCTCAACTATTCTTCGCTGGCCAGTGATGTGGGCGTTTCTGCCACCACCATCAAGAACTGGATCCGTGTGCTCAAGGCTTCCTATGTGGTTTTTCAACTGTCCCCCTACGCGGAGAACGTACGCAAACGGGTCGTCAAGTCGCCGAAACTTTATTTTACCGACGTCGGACTGGTCGCCTTTTTGCTCGGGATTCACACGCCGGAGCAGGCCGCCCGCGACCCCCTGCGCGGCAACCTCTACGAAAACCTGGTGCTGGTGGAGATCCTCAAGGGGGCACTCAACAAGGGGACCCGTCCCCAGGTCTATTTCTTTCGTGACTCGCACGGGACGGAGATCGATTTGCTCATCCGGGACAACGGCCGCCTGGTCCCGGTGGAGATCAAATCCGCTGCCACCTTCTCCGTCGATTTTCTCAAAGGGCTGGAATGGTTCCAAAAGCTGGGAATCGACCGCCTGGCTCCCGGGGTTGTTCTTTACAACGGCCAGCAGCATTTCGAGGTTCGGGGCGTGCGGGTGTTCAACCCGCTGGAAATGGAAAACCTTTGGGAAACCCTGACAAGCCGCTGAAAGGCTGGGATCCTTCGGGCAGCAAGAACCGAACAAACGCATAAACGCATGTTTGTCGATCATCTCCGCCGGCAAAGCGGCTGGCCTATTTCTGAAACTGGAGCACGGCGTATTTTTTTCGTCCGGCCCGCAGCACCAGCGACTCGGGGGTTACCAGGTGCTGCAAAGTCAGCACCGTCTCGGTTTCGGCCACGCGGCGGTTGTTGACGTAGGCCCCGCCCTGGGAGATCAGGCGGCGCGATTCGCTTTTGCTTTTGCACAGTCCGGCCTCAACCAGGGCCTCCACTAGCGGCAGCCCTTGTTCCAGGCGACTCCAGGGCAGTTGGGCGTGCGGGATGTCGGCGAAGATTTCCTCCAGCTCCTGCTGGCTCACCTGGTCGATCTGGCGGCCGAAAAAGATTTCCGTGGCCCGCCTGGCTCGCTGCAAGCCCTCTTCGCCGTGGACCAGCCGCGTCAATTCCTCGGCCAGTTGTTTCTGGCTGGCCCGCTTCTGCGGCTCCTGGGCCCGGCTGCGGTCCAGCTCTTCGATCTCCTGCTGGGAGAGCTGGCTGAAAAACCGCAGGCACTTGCCCGCGTCGGCATCCTCCACGTTGATCCAGTACTGGTAGAAGCGATAGGGGCTGGTGCGCCGCGGCGAGAGCCACAAGGCCCCCTGCTCGGTCTTGCCCATCTTGGTGCCGTCGGCCTTGGTCAGCAGCGGGCAGGTCAGCCCGTAGAGCTGCACCCCGCGCATGCGGCGGGCCAGGTCGATCCCGGCGGTGATGTTTCCCCACTGGTCCGAACCGCCGATCTGCAACAGGCACCCGAAGCGGTCGTACAGGTACACAAAATCGTAGGCTTGCAGCAGCATGTAGCTGAACTCGGTGTAGCTGATCCCCGCATCGCTTTCCAGCCGGGCCTTGACCGACTCTTTGGCCAGCATCACGTTCACCGGGAAGAACTTGCCCACGTCTCGCAGAAAGTCCAGGTAAGAGAAATCCTTCATCCACTGGTAGTTGTTCACCAGCACGGCCGAGGTGGAGCCGCAGTGGAAATCGACGAATCGGGCCAGCTGCTCGCCGATGGCCTGGATGTTGTGTTCCAGTTGCTCGCGCGACAGGAGGTTGCGCTCCTGGCTCTTGCCGCTGGGATCGCCGATCATGCCGGTGGCTCCGCCCACCAGCACCACGGGCCGGTGGCCGGCCTGCTGGAACCGCCGCAGGGTCATCAACGCCACCAGGTGGCCCACGTGCAGGCTGTCGGCCGTGGGATCGAATCCGGCGTAAAGCGTGACCGAGTGCTCGCGTAGCAGTTGGGACAGCCCCTGCGGGTCGGTCATCTGGTGGACCAGGCCACGCCAGGAAAGTTCCGCGAGGATATCTTGGTTGGGTTTCATCGGGCAAGCAGCCACACGAGGAACGAAGCGCACGACGGCCGGGGTTTTTCATGCTAACCGCATCCGTCCCGGCTGACTACGGCGGTTCCCGGGGGGAAGTTCCCCGGGTGCCGCAGGGCGCATGATGCAAGCCGCTCCCTCGGCCGGTCGGTTGTAGGATTTGGCGCGGTTTTTCTTGCCGGGTCCGGAAAGCTCCCCGCGGCCGGGGGATTTCCGCCGGGGCTTTTTCGGGGCCGTGTGGCACGTTTTCAAAGGAAAAGATTTCGGGCCGGTGGTGGGGCCGATGACCACCAGAAGGAGTTTCGGCATCGGGACGCTTCCAGCCAAGGTGGTACGATGAGCTGTTTTGAGTGGGAACTGCTCGACGACCCGGACCAAATCCCCCGGCACGCCATCTCCTGGAACGACCTGTGGTGGCGAAGCGACACCACCTGGCCGCTGGCTCGGGCCGAAACCCTGCCGCTGTGGCTGGAGCATTTTGCCCCGGGGGCGACGCTGCGGGTGGTGATCGTGCGGCGGCGGCCAGGGGCCTGGGTGGCCTGCTTGCCGCTGGTGTCGGGGCGGCTGGGGCGTTGGTTTCCGGTAGGGCGGCTGCCGGGTAACGCTTGGGCTGCAGCGGGCGATTTGTTGCTGGATCCCCAGGCGGCCAAGGACCCTCACATGTGGCACGCTTTGCGGCAGGCCCTGCAACATCTCCCCTGGCGGGTGCTGTGGCTGGAAGAGGTGCCGGTGGAAAGTGATCGCTGGTTGCTGTGGCGGCAACACGTCTCCGGGGCTCCGATGGCTTGCGACGGCTGCCAGCGCGTGCCGGTGGGCATCACCGAGCTCCAGGGGAACTGGGAGCAATTCTTGCGCACCCGCAGCCGCAACTTCCGCAAGACCCTCCGCCGCTGCCGGCGGGGGCTGGAACGCCGGGGAGCCGTGAAGCTGCTGGCCTACCCGCAATCCCGCTTCTCCGCCCAGGAGCTGATGGAAATGATCCGCGAGGTGGAACGCCGCAGCTGGAAGTTCCTCCACGGAACCGCCCTGGTGCAGCATCCCCATGTGGATGCCTACTTCGACCGCTGGACCCAGCTGCTGGACCAGGGCAGCCACCTGGCCATTTTCGTCCTTTGGGCGGATGGGCGGCCGGTGGCCTACGAATGGGGTTACGTGGCCAAGGGGACCTACTTCTCCCACAAGTGCAGCTTCGATCAGCAACTAAGCGAGTACTCACCAGGGCACGTCCTTTGTGCCCTGGTGCTGCAATACCTGTTCGAGCAACAGCGGGTGCAGCGGGTGGATTACCTGGGGCCGATGACCGAAGCCATCCGCCGCTGGTCCACGGGGCACTACTGGAGCGGCCGGATCGTCTGCGGCCGGGGGTTGGGCCGGGTGGCCGTGGCCGCCCACCGGCGGTTGCTCCCTTGGTGGCGTCACTTGCGCCGGCAGCGGCCCGCCGAACCGGTGACGGTCCCCGCCGGGCAGGCAGCCCGCAAAAGCCAAGGCCTGCCTGTCTCGTGAACCAAAGCGGTTGTGGTCCCCGCCCAAGGATTCCATACTTGACGCAGGGAAGCCCGCCGCCGACGGGGATTCCGCTCAGGCGGGCCGGTGCGTCGAGCCGAGCAGGGGCCGTGGGGAGGACATGCGCGTGGCCGGCCGCATCTACACACGTCAGGGGGACTCGGGCCACACCAGCCTGGGCACCGGGCAGCGCGTGCCCAAGGACCACCCCCTGGTGGTGGTGCTGGGGGAGCTGGACGAGCTGAACAGCCACTTGGGCATCGTTCGGGCGGTGAACCGCCAGCCGCAACTGGACAGCGTGTTGCAGCAGGTGCAGGAAGAACTTCTCTGCTGGGGGGCATACCTGGCTGCTTCGCCCCAGGCCCGGTGGGACCAGCAACAGCAGCAACAAGCCCAAAGCTGGGTCCGGCGGCTGGAGGAGCAGATCGACCGCTGGAGCCGGGAAAGGCCGCTGCCGCAACAGTTCATCCTTCCCGGCGGCGGCACCGTGGCGGCCCTGTTGGACCTGGCCCGATGTATCGCCCGGCGGTGCGAGCGTCACGTGGTTCGGGCCATGACCACCGCCGGGGCCGAGGAACCCCAGCAACACGCCGTGGCCAGGTGCCTGATCGGCTACTTGAACCGGTTGGGGGACTGGCTGTTTGTGGCTGCCCGCTGGTCCAATGACCAAGAGGGCGTGGCGGAGACTCCCTGGAGCGGCCTGCCGCTGGGTTGAACCGGCTTGGCCCGCGGCGTTTTACGGGCAAAAGATGCTTTACCGCTGCGGTGGGAAAGGGTACTTTTCTAGAATCCGGGAGAGGTCTTCCCGGGATTTGTTCCTTCGGGACGAGAAAAGCAGGCAGCGTTGGCTGGATGGCCAGCAGGACCCCGTTGCTCCAGGCACGGCTTTTTTCAAGCACGCAACGGGGCCGGAGGGAGTGTGCAGCATGGCCGGTCTCGGGGCCGGCAAGGCGGCATGTTGCACTACGTCCGGTTTTCTTTTCTACAGGAGAGGGAAACGTCATGCCGCTGGTTTCGCGCGCCGGAGAAAAGAACCGAACCGCAGCAAGCCTTTTCCTGCTGCTTGTGCTAGTTGCTGCCGTGGTTGTGGTCCCAAAACCCGGTAGTGCCCAGAATGCAGCCGACCAGCCGTCCCAGGCCACCCCAAAACAAGCCGCTGGCCAGAGCCAGGACGAACAACCCCAACAGCCGCGCCGCACTCCAGCGGGTCAGGCCCAGCAGCCTCCCGGGCCAGGCAGTGGCCCACCCAGCGGTCCTCCAGGCCCC
>JALSGI010000016.1 GCA_026982835.1 Planctomycetota bacterium
CTGGGAGGGCGAGGCTCCCGCCGAGCCGAAGCAGCGGAAAAGAGTGTTGGTTTTGTTGGGCGTTTTCTCACAAGGGAACGCCTCCAGCACAAACACAATAATCATTGATAGCACGCTAAACACGTACAAAGCTGGCGGCTCGCCGGAAAAAATCAACTCTTTTGCTCTGGGGGCGCTTCGTCTTATGCTGGCACGCGAAACACGTACCCAGTTAGCTGGTGGAAGATTAAAGTGACTTCAATACCAAGAGCAGAGACTGATTCTCCGCATCACGGCGAGCCGGCAAGGGGGCACCTGTCAAACGGCAAGCAGTGAAAGTACAATAAATAATTGACCTTGGATCGGTCGAAGCGGTATATTGGAGCAGCATGGAGGGAGGGTGTGCGCCCAGAGTGCCTCCCTGCGAGCAACGCCAGGTCCCCGCGGCATGCCGCGGCAGAGATTCGCCCACCCGGCCGCTGTCCGTGGCGGCCACGAGCTTCCACCCCACACCCCACGAAGGAGCACTGCCATGCTGGTCGTTCCTGGTCCTGCCGGAAAAGACCTCTGCGATGGGATTGATCGGCGCGAGTTGCTGCGCGTGGGCGGCTCGGCCCTGATGGGGCTTTCGCTGGCCGGGCTGTTGCAGGCCGACAAGGCACTGGCCAGGCAGAATCGCCAGGCTCGGGCCAAGAGCATCATCATGATCTACCTGCAAGGCGGGCCCAGCCACATCGATCTGTGGGACCCCAAGGAAAACGTCCCCGACAACGTCAAAAGCCCCTTCAAGAACATCTCCACCAAGCTGCCCGGCGTGGCCTTCACCGAGCTGCTGCCGCGGCTAGCGCAGGTGATCGACCGGGCCACGCTCATCCGCTCGATGAGCTACACGCCCAAGGGGCTGTTCAACCACACGGCGGCCATCTACCAGATGATGACCGGCTACACGGCCGACAAGGTGAGCCCCAGCGGGCAGCTGGAGCCGCCCAGCCCGAAGGACTTTCCCAACTACGGCTGCCACATCATCCGCCTGAAGCCGCCCGCGGTGCCCATGCTCCCCTTTGTGATGATGCCTCGCCCGCTGCAAGAGAGCAACGTGGTCAACAAGGGGGGCACGGCGGGGTTCCTGGGCCGGGCCTACGACCCCTACTACCTGTTCCCGCCCGGGGACGACATGGACATGAACAAAATGGACAAGATCAAGGTGGACGACCTGGCCTTGCGTCCCGAGGTGTCCAAGTTCCGCTTGCAGCGGCGAGCCCGGCTGCGGGAGCTGATCAACTCGGGGCTACGGGATCTGGACAAGGCCGTGGCCAAGTACGACCTGAACGAGTACTACGACAAGGCGCTGTCGCTGGTGATCTCGGGGCGAGCCCGCAAGGCGTTCGACCTGAAGGAAGAGCCCGATACGGTCCGCGACCGCTACGGCCGCAATACCTTCGGCCAGTGTTGCCTGCTGGCCCGGCGGCTGATCGAAGCCGGCACTCGCGTGGTGCAGATCAACTGGCCCAAGGTGGCCAACTCGGACAACCACTCTTGGGACGTGCACGTGGGTCTGACCAAGCGGATGCGGGACCAGTCGGCCCCGATGCTGGACGCCGGGCTTTCGGCCCTGCTGGAAGACCTGGACCAGCGCGGCATGCTGGAGGAGACGCTGGTAGTGGCCGTGGGCGAGTTCGGCCGCAGCCCCAAGCGGGGCGTGAGCACCTCGGGCAACAGCAACAGCAACGACGGCCGCGACCACTGGCCTTACTGCTACACGGCCCTGATTGCCGGCGGGGGGATCAAGCGCGGCTTCGTTTATGGCAAAAGCGACAAGACCGGCTCCAGCCCGCTGGAAAAACCGGTCCATCCCACCGAGCTTCTGGCCACCATTTACCACGCGCTGGGGCTGGACCCGATGACCATCGTCTATAACCACCTGAACCAGCCCCGAGAGATGGTCAAAGGCGAGCCGGTGACGGAACTTTTTGCCTGATCGACCGACAAGACCCCAAAGACTTGTTTCTTGCCTGCAAGCAATGCGCCCGAGTCGCCCAGCGGCCCGGGCGTTTTTCTTTTTCTGCGGGCCGAAGCGTGCTGCGGACCCGGCGGCAGACCCGCCCGCTCGGCGGAACAAGTTCCAAACCTCGTACCCCGTCCCGGCAAGCTCTTGGTAAAATGGCTTCCGATGGAGAGAGCACGAGTCCAGCGACGGGGCACCCCGATTATGTCTATGCCAGAGGTTGGAACCACCAACACACCCCAGGACCCCCCCGCTCCTGGTCGCCGCATCTCCCTCTGGTGGTGGCTGGCCGGGGTGGTGGTGATCCTGGTCGGCAGCGTGGCCGGGGCGCGGTTCTTTTCCCACAGTGCTCTTTTGGCCCCGGCGGTGATTGTCTCCCCGGAGACGACCTACGTGACCGAGCCGCTGGCGGCCGACGGGTTGCCGGACTACGTGGCCGCGGTCAATCGCCACTTCGGCCGGGGAGTGACGCCGGAGAACAACGCGGCGGTGTTGCTGCTTGAAGCTCTGGGGCCCCAGTCCCTGGACGTGTTTCCCCCCAGGGTGTACGCCCAGTTGGGCACGCAACCTCCCCGGTCCGATCTGCCGACGTTCATCTCCTGGGAGAGTTTTGCTCACAAGCAGGGGGTACAGGATGTGACTTCGCTTGCCTGGTCCGAGCGCTGCGAGCCATTTTTACAACGACCATGGGATCCGCAGCAACAGCCGCTGCTTGCCCGCTGGCTGGAGCGGAATCGCCGGACATTGGACCTGGCGGTGCAAGCGTGCCGGCGGCCCCGATACTTCGTGCCCGTGATTCGCAGCCCCGAGGACACGCTCCTGGAGGCCCGCATGGGACACATGCTAACTTTTCGCGAGGTGTCCCGCGGGCTCTGCGCCCGGGCCATGCTGCGGCTTCATCAAAAACAATACGCGGCCGCCTGGGAAGACCTGTTGACCACCTGGCGGCTGGGACGGTTGCTCACGCAGGGGTGGTCCGTGGTGGGCTATTTTATGGGTTCGGCCATCCAGTGGATGGCTTACCGGGCCACGGGGACTTTTCTGGCCGTAGCCCCCCTGGATGAAAAGACGCTGCGACGCTACCGCCGCCAGCTGGAACAGCTCCCCCCGGTGGCCGATCCGGTGGACTGCATGGCCTTGAGCGAGCGTCTGGCGCTGCTGGAGGTGTTCCTGCACGGGGCCCGGGGACGCCGGGTGGAAATCCTCGGCGAAGAGCTTCTGGAACCCCTTTCCGCCCTTTCTTCCCAGCACCTGGACTGGAACGAGGCCCTGCGGGTGGTCAACGCCGGATTCGATCACTTGCAACAGGCCCTGCAACATCGCGACCTGGAGGAACTCAACCGAGTGCTTCGCTCTTTCCGGCAGCAGCGGCGGGAGTACACCGACAGCACCTGGGCCTGGCTTGCCGCCCAGGTGAACCGCCGCGCGCGTTCCCGCTACCTGGCCGCGGTGTTGCTGGACCTGATGTCCGGGCCCCAGGAGCCGCTGCTTCGCGTGCATTTTCGCCTGCGGCAGCAGCACCAGTTGGCCCTGGTGGCTTTCTCCCTGAGTGCCTACCGCCGGCGGCAGGGAAGCTACCCGCAACGGCTGGAACAGCTCGTGCCGCAAGCGTTGCCCCGGGTGCCGCAGGATGTCTTTGGCCGACGGCTGGTTTACCGCCCTGGGACGGCCGGCTGTTTGCTTTACAGCCTGGGGGTCAACGGCCGGGACGACCAAGGCCGCTTCGACCTGGAAGAGGGCGTGGACGATTTTTCCCTCCGCCTGCCCCCGCCGTGGTTGGCCGAGCCGCTAGAGCCGGAGCCGCCGCTGCCGCCGGGAGCTAGTTTGAGACATTGAGTCGCCTCCGGTACGGTAGCCCCCCGTAGCCGAACGATCGGATGCCCGGCGAGCCGCAAGCGTGAGCTTGCGGTTTCTCAAAGCGGTAGCGATTGTGTCTTGTTCAAAGCAACCGGGAGCTTACGCTCCCGGCTCGCTGTTCAACCGCCGGCTGACGCCGGCGGCTCGCTGTCTGCGGCCAGCTGACGCTGGCGGCTCGCCAAGCCCCCAAGCCCCCAAGCCTCCACGCCTTCAAGCCCTCCGCCGACTAAAGTCGGCGGCTCGCCGGTTGCAAGAATAAACGCTTTTTCTCGCACCGGTGCGGAAGCACCGGCGCAACAGCGCACGGCGCAAGCCGCAAGCCGATTCCGTTTCTCCCCGCACTCACGTGCGGGGCTCCAGATCTCGCCAAGCCCTCAAGCCTCCACGCCCCCACGCCTTCAAGCCCTCCGCCGACTAAAGTCGGCGGCTCGCCGTTCAACCGCGGGCTTACGGTGCGCGGCTCGCCGGTTGGTGTGAAAAGCTGCGCTTATTCTTGCTTCGGTGCGAAAGCACCGCCGCAAGACCCAAGACCCACGACCCAAGACCCATGCTTCGTTGACACCCCCGGGGGATTGCGACACACTAAGCGGTTGTTTTGCCCGGCGCGCTGCTTCGGTTGGGCGTTTCCGTGCCCGCGTGCCCCCGCTTGGTCCAACGAGGAATCGGCAAGCATGAGCTCGCAAACATCGGTCACGCCCGCCCAGGGCTTCAAAATCCGCACGCTCACCGGGGTGCAGGTGCTTTCGACCGGGGCGTTTGTGCCCGAGCAGGTGGTGACCAACGAGGAGTTGCGGGAGCAGGTGGGCTGCGACCCGGAGTGGATCGTGCAGCGTTCCGGCATCCACACGCGCCGCGTGGCCCGGCCCGAACAAACCACCGGTTTTATGGCCCTGCAGGCGGCCCGGCAGTGCCTCCAGCGGAGCCAGGTCGATCCGCAGCAGATCGACCTGCTGCTGCTGGCCACGTTCACGGCCGACAAGCGCCTGCCGGCCACGGCCTGCCAGTTGCAGCACGCCTTGGGACTCAACTGCCCGGCGTTCGATCTGCAGGCGGCCTGTGCCGGGTTCATGTACGCGCTGGTCACAGCGGCCCAGTTCATCAAATCGGGCACGGCCCGGCACGTGCTGGTGGCTGCGGGCGATTGCATCACGCGGTTTGTGGATCCCCGCGATCCGAAAACCTATCCGCTGTTTGGCGACGCGGCGGCGGCGGTGCTGGTGGGGCCGGGGAGCGGGGAGCAGGGCTTTTTGGCCTACACGCTCGGCTCGGACGGCTCGGGGGCCGAGTTGATCGACCAGCCGATGGGCGGGTCGCTTTGCCCCCCTTCGGCCGAGGCCATTGCCCAAGGCAAGCACTTCATGCGGATGGACGGCCGGGCGGTGTTCAAGTGGGCCGTGCGATTGCTCAACGACTCGATCCTGGAAGTGCTCCAGGCGGCCGGGGTGAGCAAAGAAGAAGTGGACCACCTGGTGCTGCACCAGGCCAACGCCCGCATCCTGGATGCGGCCGTGGAGGCCCTGGGCTTCGACCGCCGCCGCCTGGTGCTCAACCTGGACCGCTACGGCAACACCTCGGCGGCCAGCATCCCGCTGGCCCTGGACGAGCTGGCCACCGGCGGGCGCGTCCAACGAGGGCAGAAACTGCTGCTGAGCGGCTTTGGGGCCGGATTGGTCTGGGGCACGGCTCTTTTCTCCTGGTGAGCGGTGCATGAGTGCCGATGTGGGCCAAACAAGCACGCACCAAGGTGGTGGCTACCGTGGGTCCGGCTTGCCGCAGCCAGGAGATGCTCCGGCAGCTGGTCCAGGCCGGCGTGGACGTGTTCCGCTTCAACATGGCCCACGGTTCCCACGAGGAACACGCCCGCTCCATCGCCACACTGCGCCGGGTGAGCCAAGAACTGCGGCGGGTGGTGGCCGTGCTGGTGGACCTGGCCGGCCCCAAGGTGCGATTGCTCCCCCTGCCCGAAGGACAAGTGGAACTTGCCGCCGGAGAGGAGGTGTTCCTGGGCGGCGACTCCCCGGAACCGAACGACGCAGCAACCCTGCAATTGGGCATCTCGCATCCCCAGGTGCTTGCCCAGCTTTCCCCGGGCCATCGCGTGCTGCTGGCCGACGGCACGGTGGCCTTGCAGGTGGAAGAGCCTCTGCCCGGGGGGCTCCGCTGCCGCGTGATCCAAGGGGGGACGGTCGCCTCGCGGCAAGGGGTCAATTTTCCCGGGGTGCGGCTGGGCCTGCCCGCCCTGACCGAAAAAGACCTTCAGGACGCCCGCTGGGCCGCCGGGCAGGAGGTGGATTTCGTGGGCTTGAGCTTCGTGGGCGGCCCGGAGGAAATCCAGCAACTGCGGCAACTGCTCCGCCAGCACGGCAGCTCCGCGGCGGTGGTGGCCAAGATCGAGCGGCCCGAGGCGCTGGACCACCTGGAACGAATCGTCCAGGAGGCCGATGCCGTGATGGTGGCCCGCGGCGACCTGGGCGTGGAAACCGATGTGGCCCACATGCCCCTGGCCCAAAAGCGGATCATCCTCCTGTGCAACCAGTACCAGCGCCCCGTGATCGTGGCCACGCAGATGCTGGACTCGATGCGCCACGCGCCGCTTCCCACCCGGGCCGAAGCCACCGATGTGGCCAACGCCATCCTGGACGGGGCCGACGCCTGCATGCTCTCCGGCGAGACGGCCGTGGGCCGTTATCCGCTCCAGGCCGTGGAGATGATGCACCGCATCGCCCACAGTGCCGAGACGGCGTTTGCCGCCGGGATCACCCGCTCCGGGAGTTTCTTCCGCCGCCAGGTGGTCCACCCGGTCACCGCCGCGCTGGTGGAGTCGGCCGTGCACATCGCCCGGCAAGTGCAGGCCCGGGTGATCGTCGTGGCCAGCCACAGCGGCCGTACCGCCCTGGCCCTGGCCAGCTACCGCAGCCACGTGCCGGTGCTGGGCGTTAGCGACCAGCAGCAGGTGCTGCGGCGGTTGTGTCTTTCCTGGGGCGTGGTGCCGGTGCCCGAGGCCCCGGCCGCCGACAGCCGCCGCCTTGCGGAGTTTCTCCGCCGGCAGGGGCTGGCCACCGGCGAGCTTTCCCCGGGCGATCGCCTGGTGATGCTCCGCGGCACCCGGCTGGGGGCAGTGCAGAACATCCTGGTGGTGGACGAGGTGGGAGCCGCCCCTGATGCCTCGCCTCCCGGCCCGTGAGCCAGCCGGGGTTTTTTGCCACATGGTGGCGAATGTCGCTTTGTTTAGAGCAACCGGGAGCTGGGGCTCCCGGC
>JALSGI010000017.1 GCA_026982835.1 Planctomycetota bacterium
GTGGGTTGCGCCTTTATCGCGGGGTGGTTAGGCTGGAGCACTTCTGCCAGTTGGGCACAGCTGGATTCTTCTCCGGACATTCGTCCTGTTTCTTCATCCTGGGTCGGAGTGCAGTTTTTTTCCTATGAAAATGCGGTCGAGGAAAGCGCCACGCCGATGCAGGAGCCATCCCGGTTTCACGACTCCGCAGGTCGCTCCTACTGGGAATGGCGACGCGGACTGGCCGACAAGCACGCCCCGGCGTTTCTGATGGCCGATCACGTGCACGAGCCGGGCGAGATCATGCTGGAATACAAATACATGATCATGTCCATGGACGAAAACCAACGCGGCACCACCCGGCTGAGCAACGACCAGGCGTTTGCCCAGGGACAGGCTCTGGGTACCAACAACGGGGCCTTGCCCACCCACATGAGCATGGAAATGCACATGGTTCACATCATGTACGGGTGGAGCGAAAACGTAACGCTTTACACCATGCTCATGTTCCCGGTGTTGACCATGGACCACATCCGCGGCCCGGCCAACCCGGCCGGAGCCGGAACCGTGTTTACCACGCACAACAGTGGCTTTGGCGATCTGGCCTTTGGGGGACTGTTCCGGTTACTGAACGAGGAAGACTGGGACCTGATTTTCAACCTGGGCTTTCGGGTTCCCACCGGCGATATTTCCCGGCAGACCACAATTCCCACCGGCGGTCTGGTGTCCCAGGAACTTCCCTACCCGATGCGCCTGGGCACCGGCACATTTCAGTTTTTGCCAGGAATTACCTACAAACGCTACTTGTCCGGCGGAAGCTACGGCCTCCAATTCCAAACCAACTTTTCCATTGGCGAGAACTGGGACCACTATTCCGTGCCCGACGTGTACCGGCTCAACTTCTGGTACGCCCACTTGCTGACCGACCACCTGGCAATGAGTTTCCGGGTGGAGAACCTGTGGCGGGACAACTTTACCGGAGCCGATCCGGACCTGAATCCTGCCGTGGTGAGCACCTCCCGGCCCGACATGCAAACCGGCTACTGGCTCAACTTCGGCTACGGGGTGATGTGGCTGGTGGGCGACTCGGGCCACCTGGTTAACCTGGAAATCATTGATACGATCTACCAGGACCTGGACGGCATCCAACTGCGCAGTGACTGGACCTTCGTGGTCAGTTGGTCCAAGGCGTATTGATTCTCCCCTGGTCGATTTTCGGCGGTTCTTCCACCCGGAGATCGACAGCGACTGGGTCACGGCCTGGATTCGCGACTTCGGCTGCCGCCTGGTGATTAACTTGAATGAGAAAGCGTCTCCTTCGCAATCTCGTGTTGGTCAAAACAAAAATCTAAATAATTAAGAGTGAGGCGCGGTGACATCGAGAACCAAAGGGAAACAAGAAAATCAATTATCGCGATAAAGATTTCAACGAGGGCTTCCGGTGCAATTCAGAAGCATTACCGTCGAAGCGGCTGTTAGCAGCCCGTTGAAAAAGTCCATTTGAAATGAAAACGCGTTATAAGATTCCCTGCACATCCTGAAAAAAGCAGCTCGGCAGGAGCCTCGCCCTCCCAAACTTGTGTTTTTCAACGGGCTGTTAGGCGATCACTTCGCGCACCACGTGGGCTTCCTCGACGCCGGTGAGGCGAAAGTCCAGCCCGTTGTAGCGGAACGTCAGCCGCCGGTGGTCGATTCCCAGCAGGTGCAGAATGGTGGCGTGCAGATCGTGGACGCTGACGCGGTTTTCCACGGCCCGCAGGCCCACTTCGTCGGTGGCCCCGTAGTGCACGCCGGGCTTGACCCCGCCGCCGGCCATCCAGACGGTGAAGGCGTGCGGGTTGTGGTCCCGGCCCGTGCCGCCCTTTTGCACCACGGGCAGGCGGCCGAACTCCCCGCCCCAAATCACCAGCGTCTCCTCCAGCAGCCCGCGCTGCTCCAGATCCTGCAGCAGTGCGGCGATGGGCTGGTCGGTCTCGCCGGCAAAGCCGCGGTGGTTCTTGTCGATGTTTTTGTGGCCATCCCAACTCAGCTCGTTTTCCATGCCGCCGGAGTAAATCTGCACGAAGCGAACGCCGCGTTCCACGAGCCGCCGGGCCACCAGGCACTGGCGGGCGAAGTGGCTGCACCGCTTCTGGTCCAGCCCGTACAACCGATGCGTGGCGGCGGTTTCCTGGTCGATGTCCAGCGCTTCGGGGGCGGCCATCTGCATGCGGTAGGCCAGCTCAAAGGACTCGATCCTTGCGGCCAGCTCCGTCTCCAGCGGGTGGCGCCGGCTGTAGGGTTGATTGAGCCGGGCCAGCAGGTCCAACTGGCGGCGTTGCTGGCGTCGGGTCATGTCCTTGGCCCGATAGAGGTTGTCGATCGGGGCTCCCTGGTGCTTTAGCGCGGTGCCCTGGAAGATGCTGGGCAGGAAGCCGGCGCCCCAGTTCTGGGCGTGGCCCTTGGGCAGCCCGCGGCCCAGCGTGTCGTACATCACCACGAAGGCGGGCAGGTTGTGGCTTTCGCTGCCCAGGCCGTAAGTAACCCAGGCTCCCACGCAAGGGAAACCCATCCGCGTCTGTCCCGTGTTGATCATGAATAGCGCCGGCGAGTGGTTGTTGCTGGTGGTCCAGCAGGAGTGGATGAAAGCCATTTTGTCCACGTGGCGGGCCAGGTTGGGAAAGATTTCCGACACCCAGGTGCCGCTTTCCCCGTGGCGCTGGAACTTAAACGGCGATCGCATCAGCGGACCCACCTGGTTGGCGAAGAATCCGGTGGCCGGGTCCAATCCTTTCAGCTCCTGCCCGTGGCGGCGTTGCAGCTGGGGCTTGTAGTCCCAGGTGTCCACCTGGCTGGGGCCGCCGTTCATAAACAGCCAGATGACGTGCTTGGCCTTGGCCGGGAAGTGGCTGGGCCGGGGGGCCAATGGGTTGACTCCCTGGAGGGCTCCGGCCGCCTGGGCCGAGGAACCAAGCAAGCCTTCCTGCTGCAACAGCCCGGCCAGGGCCAGCAGCCCGAATCCTTGCCCAGCGGTTTTCAAAAACGTGCGGCGATCCGGATAGGCACCCTGGGGCGAGGCGAAAAAGTGGGGCCGTTTCATTGCAGGCGGGTCCTTCGCGGGGCGGGAACGAATCCTGGCAAACGCTGCAAATCGATTTGCTCCCAGTATAACGGATTGCGCGGTCCAAGTTCTACTAGTTCCGGGCAGAGGCTTCCGCACTGGAACAAAGAGCAGCAAAAAACTGCCGGTCTCCGGCAAGCCTTGGACCTTGGTCTGGGGAGAGCGGGATGAGCGATTTTTGCCTGTTTATCGGGGAGCTCTTCTGCTCCCGGCTCACGGTCCTCTGCCAACGGAAGCTGGCGGCTCCCGTAAAAAAGCGTTGCCAGAAGATCCTGCCGGATAGGAAGTGGGGTCTTTCCCCGGAGGAGTTGGCCGCGCAGCCAAGGTGACAAGATGCATAGTCTGAAGAGCATGGCTTGATCGCGACTTTCGGTAGAAATGGGCAGCTAGCGTATTCTGGCAAGCATGGTAAAAATCCGAGTGATTTGCCGTTGCAGCTCTCCCGGCTGGGAACCACCTGGGGGGAATGGCTCCAGGGGGCAGCGTGTCTTGGCCGAAATCTATCACTGGCCCGCTCGGCCGCCTCCCTCCCGGAAACGATTGTCCCGGCTTGCCCAAAGGAGGGGTTATGAGCTTCTCTTCGCCCTGTTCGCAGGCTCCGGCACGCTGGCTGCTCTTGAGCGTGGATTGCAGCCAGTGGGAGACGCTCCAGCACGCCGCCGGGGTGCAGGATTGCCTGTTGCAGTTGCACCAGGAGCTGCGGCGTCGTGCTCTGCAAGGGGCTTGGGTGGTCGGCTGCCAGAAGTCTTATGAAACCCTCCTCGAGCAGCTTCCCCTGGGCGAGTGCATCCTGCGGCTGCCCGCTGCCCTGGCCTCGGTGCAGGCGGCCCGGGAATCCCTGGGGGAGTTGCTCCAGCAGGCCCAGGCGCAGTTGCCGCAGCACACGCTCTCGGCCGTGGCGGTGGAGGGCCCGTGGCTTTCCCCACATGGCGATCTGCTGGCCCGACGGGGCATCCAGGCCGTGGTCACGCTGCCGCAGGTTCCTTCCTGGCCCAGGCGACTGCTGCGGCGCAAGTCCCCCCCGGTGGGGAGCGGGGCGTTGCAAGTGCTTCGCTACGGGCTGCGGCGGCTGCCGGTGACGCACCTGCTGCCGCGGCAAGTGTCGGCCTTTGCCCACCTGGCCCGGCGGGCCAGGGACCGGCATCGGTACCTGCATCTGCTGATCCCCGCCGCGGCGCTTGTGAGCGGCCGGGGCGCCCAGGCGGTGACGCTAGCCCTGGAGCTGGCTCAAGAGTTGGTCCATCGCCACCAGTGGTGCTGCGTGGCCCCCGGGGAGCTGCTGGCCGTGCTGGAGAGCTATACGCAGCGGCAAGGGGCCACTTCGATCCTGCGCCGCGCAGCGTAGCCTCTAGCCGCTTTGCAGGCGGTATTGCTCGTGGGGGCGCCGGGCAGGCACCACCTGCCAGGCGGGGCGGTGGGCAAACCAGGCCCCCACGGCCGCTGCTCGCCTGGCATCGACCGCCCCCCGGTGAACGTACAACAGGTAGCGCACCACCAGCGGCTCCTTTGCGGCGATGCGCACCGGACCGAACATGCAAAGCGAGGGGCCCAGCCAGCCGTTGCTGCGCACGTGCCAGGGACATGGATGGCCGGGGTTGGCCGGATGATCGAAGCAGGTGATGCCTTCCACCACCCCTGCATCGCCCGGGCCACTGTAATCGACCCAGCCGGCCCGGCGGCCGAAGATGGCCCGCTCGCCTGTGCGGCCTTCGCTGTTGGTAAGTTTTCCCGAGCCGAAGTGCTCGCTTAAGCTCTTGGCCACCCGCAGGCCCAAGGGACCGAAGTTGGTTTTTTCCAGCACCAGTTCCTCCCGGCCGCTGCCGGGCCGGAAGGTGCTTTGCAGCTCCAGCAGCCATTCGCCCTCGCGCAGCAGTTCCTTGTGGCTCCAGTGGGGATGAAGCACAGCCACGGCTTGCTGGTGCATCAGGGGAGTTGCGTCTTCATCCAGCCAGTCCAGGGCCACGGCCATCCCGCCCCAGGCGTTCCCGTCGTGATAGACGAGCCATTGCCGCTGCAGGATGCGGCAGCGGGTGCGGTCGTTCCAGAAGTTCTTCCCGGCCACTTTGAAATGGGCGAACCACAGCGAGCGATGGTGGTCTTCGCTGGGGGCGCCCGGGTGCCCCATCCGCGTGAGCACCTGCCCCGAGGGACCCACCACCGGGTAAAAAAACGGCCGGGGGTACTGCGGGCCGAAGTGCCAGCGCAACTTCTCCTGGCCTACCAGAAGGAACTGCACCTGGTGTTCCGGCAGCGGCACGACTTGGCATCGGAGCATGGGGATCTCCTGGATTTTTTTCTTGTTTGGCTCTTTGGGGCTTGTTTCTTCCACTTGGGGCAGAAAGTTCCCGTGACCACCGGCTGTGCCGTCCTCCGGGAGCTTACGCTCTCGGAGGAAAACAAACAAAAAGCATTTAGCCGGCTCTACCCGGACTGAAGTCCGGGGCTCGCCAAGCGCAAGAACAAACGTCGCTTCTTGCACAAACCGGCGAGCCGGGAGAGTAAGCTCCCGGAGACGACGAAAAGCACACGCTGACTTGCAGATTGGCTCCGCGAGAGTCAACTCGCGGGGCAAGTTCGTAAATCGACGTGGTTATGCCGATTTTCCTCCGGGGACTTACGTCCCCGCTCGCTGTTCTCCTCTTTGTTCTCGCCCGGTGCGGAAGCACCCAACGCAAGCCGCAGGTCGCAAGCCGCAAGCCAATTTACCGTATCTCTCCCCGCACTGACGTGCGGAAGCTCCGGCGCAGGTCGCACGCCGATACGGTTTCTCCCCCCGCTTACGCGGGGGGCTCTTGGGTTCTCCGCTGGCTGAAGCCAGCGGCTCGCCGGTTTGTCCCTTACGGCGGCAGTGGAGGGCCGATGCGCACCTGGCGGAACCACACCGGCTCGTGGTGGTTTTGCAGGCCCAGGTAGCCTTCCAGGCGACGTTGGGCCAGCTCGGGATGGGTGCGGGCGTCGGCCTCCACGACCAACTGCCCGTTGTGCCAGATGCGGTAGCGCGTGCCGCGGCAATCGATCTCCAGCGAGTTCCACTTGCCCGCCGGGTGCGACACCCGCGGCCTGGCCGGGGCAATGGCATAGAGGCTGGCCGAGTACTGGTAAGGCTTGAGATTTTTGTACCGCGGGGAGGCATCGTCCAGGATTTGAATCTCCACCCCGGCGTCCGGCTCGCCCAGCGACTTTCCCCGATGGGCTCCGGAGCGGGGCACGCGCAGGTACACGCCGGAGTTTCCCCCGGGTTGCAAGCGGTACTGCAAGCGGAGATTGAAATCGGCGTATTGCTTGCGGCTGCGAAGCCAGGTGCCGCGCTTGCCCGTGCAAAGCAACAGCGGCCCGTCCATCTTCCAGCACTCCCCGCGGCGGGGGTCGGCCGGCTCCCAGTGTTGCAAGAAACCTTCCCGGCCCAGCAGCGGCTGGTGGTCCAGCTCGACGATCTCCACGTTGCGGAAGGCGAACGGGCCGCCGCCGGGCACTTCGGCCTGCAGGCCCACGTAGCCCCAAGGACGCTTGAGCCCTTGCACGTTCCAGGCCAGCTGGCCGTTGATCTTCAGCGTGGCCCGATCCCCCTGCACCACCAGCTCCAGTTGGTTCCACCGGCCCGGGGCGATCAGGTCCGGCCGAGCTTTGGCCCCGGGCAGCCCGCCCACCTGCCCCTCCCGGCCCTGAAGCAGGTTGATCTGGTAGCCCGCAGGCCAGGGGCGCCCGCGGGGCGGCAGGGGAGCGCGGAAATAAATGCCCGAGTCGTACTTGGCCTTCCGCCGGGGTTTCCATTGTAGCCGCAAGACGAAGTCGCGGTAGGCGTGGTGCGTGCGCACCAGCCCGTTCCCTTCCAGCAGCTCCAGCACCCCGTCTTGGAGCCGGGCCTTGCAGCCGCTTACCACCCAGTGCTCCTCCAGCTCGCCCTGGGTGAGAGGGATGCTGGTTCCGGCATGGAGCTTCGGAGCGGGAGCTGCGGCCGCAGCCAGCATCACCAGCACTCCGGAAAGGCAGAAACAACAGA
>JALSGI010000018.1 GCA_026982835.1 Planctomycetota bacterium
ACCCCTTCGTCCGCCGCTCGACCCCGCTCAAAAACGCCGCATAAGCTGAACTGGACCCCTCCCGGCCGGGGGGGGATCATGGCTCCTGTGGCGGATCGGCTCCGGCAGGGGAAGCCGGCCCCGAGGAGGAGTGGGGCTGTGGGGGCTGCTGCCTCGGGGGAGTTCGCAGCCACCACCAAGCAAGCGCGGCAAGCAGGCCCGTCCCCCCGGCCACCGCCACCCCAAACACAATCCACCCCCGCCGCACTTGTTCCGGCGGCACGGGTCGGTATCGGGCCTTGCGGCTCTCCAGCCACACGCGGCGTTGGGCTTCGGCCTGGATGCGAATCCGCTCGTGGCGGACGCGGTATTTTTCCACCCACCGGGGCCACCAGCGCCCCAGCGCCACCAGCACCACCGCGGCCGTGGCTGCCATCATGGCCCAATGCCACCAACGCCAGGAAAAACGCCCAACGGGGGAATCCGGGACACGCATCGGCAAGCTCGCAAGGGGGGAGGGACATCCGGGGCTGCGCAGTTTGTAAAAAACGTCCCACCACTCCGCTTTATGCCCGGGAAAGGCCCCGTTTGGCAAGAGCCCCCCGCCACAAAAACCCGCGGCGAAAAACGCTTGGTCTGCCTCCCGCGGGGAGATAAAATGAACAACAGGCCGCGTAGCCTGCCTGCCTGAGTCGTCGAGGCTTGAGGCCCTTGGCCCGGCAAGCCTCGCCCCGCCTTGACTTTCCCGCCTCGAAACAGCGTGGACAAGGAGTGACACCATGAGGTTTCGGTCTGGGCGTCTTCTCGCTTTGGCTCTGGGTTTTTTGGCCTTCGGGTTGCTTGGTGCGGCGGCGGTTCATGCCGCGGGATTCGTGGTAGAACCGCAGCAAATCCGCCTGCAAGGCAACTTCGAGCGGGCCCAAGTGGTGGTTCGGGAAAGCCCCGACGGGAAGCAAGCCACCTCCCAAAGCCGCGATCTGACCCGCCAGGCCACCTACCGCGTGGCCGATCCACGCGTGGCCACCATCACGCCCACCGGGTTGGTCACCGCCACAGGCAACGGCAAGACCACGCTTTACGTGAAGGTGGGCCAGCAGCAAAAGCAGATTCCCATCGAAGTGACCGGCCTGCATTCTCCGCCGCGGGTGGGCTATCGCCACCTGGTGGCTCCGATTTTCAACAAGGCCGGTTGCACCATCGGGGCGTGCCATGCGGCCCAGTACGGCAAGGGCGGGTTCAAGCTCTCGGTGTTCGGCTCGGAGGTGGCCAACGACTACCGGGCCATTGTCCGCGACCGCCGGCAGCGGCGGGTGAACTTCCTGGAACCGGAAAAAAGCCTGCTGCTGCAGAAGCCCACCACCCAGGTGGCCCACGGCGGCGGAAAGCGGCTGGCGGCCGACTCCACAGAATACGAAGCTCTGCGGGCCTGGATCGCCTCCGGCGCCCCGGGGCCGGAACCCAAGTACCCTCGCCTGGTGGGCATCCACGTCTATCCCAACCACCGCGTTTGTAAAGAAGGAGAGCAGCAACAACTGCGGGTGGAAGTGACCTACGAGGACGGCACGGTGCGCGACGTCACCCCCCTGGCCCGATTCGACTCGATGGACGAAATGATGCTTTCGGTCACGCCCAGTGGGCTGGTGAGCGTGCAGGGGAAGGGGCAAGGGCCGGTGATGGTCCGCTTCGAGGGGCAAGCGGCCGTGGCCATCTTCGTGGTCCCCTACGCCAAAGGGGTGAAGCTGGCCGGGTGGAAGAACAACAACTTTGTGGATGAGCTGGCGGCCAAGAAGTTCCGCGAGCTGGGCATCGAGCCTTCCCCGCTTTGCGACGATGCGACGTTCCTCCGCCGGGCGTTCCTGGATGCGATCGGCACCCTGCCCACGGTGGAGGAAACTCGCGCCTTCCTGGCCGACAAGGACCCCAACAAACGCCAAAAACTGGTCGATCGGCTGCTGGGGCTGACCGGCGATCCCGAACAGGACATCTACAACGACCAGTACGCCGCCTACTGGACCATCAAGTGGTCCGACCTGCTGCGGATCAACAGCAAGGAGATCGGCGAGCAGGGGATGTGGGCCTATCACAACTGGCTGCGGGAGTCGTTCCGCACGAACAAGCCGTTTGATCAGATGGTGCGCGAGCTGGTCACGGCCACCGGCTCGGTCTTCAGCAACGGCCCGGCCAACTACTTCCGCGCGTTTCGCAACCCCTCGGAGCAAACCGAGGCCACCGCGCAGCTGTTCCTGGGCGTGCGGCTGGAGTGCGCCAAGTGCCACCATCACCCCTTTGAAAAGTACAGCCTGGACGACTACTACGGCTTTGCCGCCTTCTTTGCCCGCATCGGCAGCAAGACTTCGCAGGAGTCCGGGCTGTTTTCCCGCGAGCAGATCGTCATGATCCGCCTAAGCGGCGAGTCGCGGCACCCCAAAACCGGCAAGGTGATGCCTCCTACGCCGCTAGAGGCCAAGCCGGTGGATCACCCGCTGGATCGCCGCATTGCCCTGGCCCAGTGGCTCACTTCGCCGCAGAACTACTTCTTCTCCCGCTCGATTGTGAACCGCTACGTTTCCTACCTTCTGGGCCGCGGGCTGGTCGAGCCGGTGGACGATATGCGTTCCACCAACCCGGCCACCAATCCCGAGCTGCTCGATGCCCTGGCCGAGCACTTCGTGAAGCACAAGTTCGATATCAAGCAGGTGATGCGGGCCATCATGACCTCGCGGCTGTATCAGCTGGACTGGCGGCCCACCGAGCAAAACGCCAAGGACTTCCGCTTCTACAGCCGCTACTACGTGAAACGCCTGGCGGCCGAACCGCTGCTGGATGCGGTGGACTACGCCACGGGCTCAAAGACCAAGTTCCCCAGCCTGCCGCTGGCCACCCGGGCCATCGAGTTGCCCGATGCCGAGTATCCCAACTACTTCCTCAACACCTTTGGCAAGCCGCGTCGGGCCAGCGTGTGCGAGTGCGAGCGGGCCAAGGAAGAAAACCTGGCCCAGGCCCTCCACCTGCTCAACGGCGACATCCTGGCCCGCAAAATCGCCGATCCCAAGGGCCGCGTGGCCCAACTGCTCCGGCGCAAGGCCAAGCCCGAGGAAGCCGTCGAGGAGCTGTACCTGGCCACGCTGTGCCGCTACCCGAGGCCCGAGGAGCTGAAAACCGCCTTGGAGTTCCTCAAGCAGGCCCCCTCGGCCAAGGAGGCTTACGAGGACCTGCTCTGGGCACTGATTAATTCCAAGGAGTTCCTGTTCAACCACTAATAACTTTCCGGCCAGCCGCTGGCTTGGAGCCAGCGGAGAAAGACGACGCACAAGCACTGAACTAAAAAACTCCCCCGGCTAAAGCCGGGGGCTCGCCGGTTTTGCCGCTACGCGATTCACACGGCGAGCCGGGAGCTTTAGCTCCCGGTTGCTTCAAGCAAAGCCTCAAACGCTACCGTTTTTGGAACCGCCGCATGCTCGACGATGCGGCTTGCCAAACAAAAGCAAACCATCCGAGGAGCCCACCCGATGAAGCACACTTGGAACCTCTTCGCCCCGGCGGTGCTGTTGCTTGTGCTAACCCCCGCCGCCCGGGCCGATACCTTCTATCCCATGCTCATGGGCGTGGACCCGGTGGCCGTGCAGGCGGGCACCACGGCCCTGTGCGTGGTTACTTCCCGCTACACGCTCAACGACGCGGTGCAGGTAGTCGTAAGCGGCCGGGGGGTGAAGGCCGAAGTGGTCCCCCCCGACCCCAAGGCCAAAAAGAAACCCCCTGCCAACCAACTGCGGATCAAGCTCACCGTGGCGGCCGACGCCCCTCTGGGCGTGCGCGAGTTGCGGGTGCTTACCCCTCGGGGCCTGAGCACCGTGGGGCAACTGGTCGTGGTGCGGCAGCCGGTAGTGGTGGAAAAAGGGAACAATAACACCTTGGAGCAGGCCCAGGAAGTAAAACTCCCCGCGGCCATCTGTGGACGGCTGGAACGCGGCGAGGACGTGGACCTGTTCCGCTTCCACGCCAAGGCGGGCCAGCGGTTTGTGTTTCACGTTCGCTGCCAGCGGCTGCAGGACAAAATGCACGACCTGCAACAGCACGCCGACCCCATCCTCACCCTCCGCACGGCCAAGGGACAGACGCTGGCCACCAGCGACAACGTGCTACTGGCCGATCCCGTGCTGGCCTACCACTTCCAGCGCGAAGGCGACTATGTGCTGGAGCTGCGTGACGTGCGCTACAAGGGCAACCCCTACTGGCACTACGTGGTCGAAGTGTGGGAAGGCCCCTTTGCCTTCACCACCTATCCCCCGGCGGTGCAGCAAGGGGCCAAGAACCAACTGGAGCTGGTAGGCTTCTTTCCCCCCAAGCAGCCGCTTCCGTGGAACGCCCCCCAAGAGCTCCCCTTGGGCGTGCAGCGGGTGCAGCTTCCCCTGGGCCAAAACACCACCAACGAGTTGCCCGTTTTGGTAAGCTCCCAGCCGGTCCAACTGGAAGCCGCCCAGGCCAACGACTCGCCCGAGCAGGCCCAGCAGGTGAGCTTCCCCGGCGGAGTGAGCGGCCGGGCGGAAAAGCCGGGCGATGTGGACTACTACAAGTTCCAGGCCAAAAAGGGGCAGGCGTTCCGCTTCGAGGTCTTTGCCCGGCGGCTGCAATCGGCCCTGGACCCGCACATCCGCGTACTGGACGCCAGCGGAAAGCGACAACTGGCCCTCAACGACGACATGCGCCTGCACGGCGTGCTGATCGGCGACAGCCTGATCGACCGCTGGGTGGCCCCGGCCAACGGCACTTACCTGCTGGAGATCCGCGACTTGCACCTGCGTGGCGGGCCGGAGTACGTCTATCACGTGGAGGTCACCCCGGCCGAACCCTATTTCGAGCTACGGCTCGATACGGCCAAGACGATCCTCACTCCCGGCGTCTGCGCCCCGCTTTTTGTCCGCGTGGATCGTCGCAACGGTTTCCAGAGCGAGGTGGAACTGGAAGTAGAAGGAGTCCCCCCGGGAATCAAAACCCACATCGGCCGCATCCTGGCCGACCGCACCGACGGGGTGATCTTCTTCCAGGCCCCCAAGGACGCCAAGGTACAGTTGGCCCGAATCCGCGTCCTTGGCAAGGCCAAGGTCAAGCGCTCCGACGGCAAGGAGCACCTGCTGCGCGTGGAAGCCGTGCCGCGGCAGGAGACCTACATGCCCGGCGGCGGACGCAACCACTGGCCCGTGGAGGAACACTACCTGAGCGTGACCACCCCCGAGATGGACATCCAAGGGGTGGAACTGAGCAGCTACGAAGTGAAGCTCAAGCCCGGGGAGAGCCAGCGCATCGAGGTGACGATCAAGCGGGCCAAGAACTTCAAGAAAAACGTCACCCTGGCCGTGGTGTTCTTCCACCTCAGCAGCCGCTACGGCGACGTGTTGCCCCGGGGGGTGACGTTGGAGGGGGGCAAGAGCAAAACGCTGCTCAAGGCCACGGAGAGCAAGGGGTGGATTACGCTCAAGGCCGCCCCCGGGGCCAAGCCCGCCGAAGGAGTGCTGGTGCCGGTGATGGCGCACGTGTCGATCAACTTCGTGATGAAGAGCACCTACGCGGCCCGCCCCCTGAAGCTGACCATTTTGCCGGGTGAAAAGAAGTAAAACTCCCGGCAAACCTATCCCTTCAAGGAACTTGTACGCCGGTCCAATCCACCAAAGGCTTTCAACAAGGTCGAGACGCCCAAGGCAAATCTTTCGGCGCCAGGATTTTCTCAGAAGAGATGCTTTAGGGTTGTATTGCCTGTTCTGGTAGGCTGTTCTCACGATCAGAAGAGAAGACGGTTTTGATTACATCGAGTTTACGATTAAAATATTGAAAAACTGTCTTGCAAGCGAATTCCAGCTTATATCGCTGGATTTGGGGATGGAGGATACAACCGTTGCGGTTTCATTGTTGCCGGAGAGATATATGCCAATCCCGCGTGACAAGATGGATTGCATCATAAAAAGTGTTATTGAAGACCTTCACATAGACTTGGTTTATCACGAATGGTTTGTGCAAACCGTAGCCTCTTGCAATGAAGAAAGGCGACCCTCACAGGCGGAAATCGCGGAAATACTTCGAGAGCTTCTACAAACCGGCGAAGTGGAGATAGGAAGGACAGAGCGAAAACCAGATTATTTAGAGTTCATCGCATGGCGTGGCACTGTTGATGAACGGGTCAAAAGAGCCATGACAAACATTGATTCCACGCGCGGTCTGGAGCGGGCTTTTTGCTATTGGTTGTGCCTGCGAAAGAATATAGACCGCTATGAAGATACCGAGGAATCGCTTTCTAGCCCCATTTCATCCTTTGGGGACAAAATTGTTGGCGAGCTTTGCCACCGAATCGTCAGGAAGCAAGAGCGAAGGGGGTTAGAGAATGAAAGAAAACAATCCTAAGTTGCGGGCGGGGAGAATCTTCGTAGATCTGGAGGAAACTAGCAGGAAGGTCTTTGCGCATTACCGTCGTGAAGTCGGGTGGGAGGATGTCCAGATAGTTGCCAGTGATCCGAATAAGTTCCGTGTAATCGTAATACTGAAGAATAAAAAGCAGCTGCGCAAATTCAACAGAGAGGTAAGTTCAATAAGCGAAATAGTGAAAGATGAAATTCGTAAGGCCATGATACGGACAGGCGCCGATCCAGGCGAAGATGTGGAAATCGAATTTGACATTATAACAAGAAAGCAATGGAACGATCGCCTCTTTCATCCACCTACAGATAATGAGATAGCCAAGGCTCACATGCAGGATGCTTTGCAATGGCGGGGGCTCGAAGCGGTCACAAGGAATGTAAAGCGCGTGTTCGCTGGCAGATGCTCGTTGTATTATTTCGCTATCATTCCCGAAGGAGACAAGCGATTTCGCGTTTTTGTCTTTTTCAACAAAGATAAAGATGTTGAACTTTCTCAATCTCAGGGAGTCGCGGAACAGATAAAGGATTTTGTTCTTGAAGAACTTGAATGCGTTGGGCGCGGGAGCAGAAACGAGCTGGAAGTGTACTTCGAGTTTGATTCGCACGAAAACGTAAAGAAAGAATGCGGCGGGAACTATTATCTGCGGATGCTGTAAGAGGTGTCTCTCCAAGTTATGGAACACCGG
>JALSGI010000019.1 GCA_026982835.1 Planctomycetota bacterium
TCCCCCGTGGCGGCCAGCCGCAGCTCCAAGAACACATGCTCCTGCCCCAGGTGCACGCTGGCCAAAAGCGCCTGGAGCTTTTCGCCCAGGAAGAGCTGGGCGGGCTTTTGCAACTGGCCGGCCGCTCCTTGCCACAGCTCCTTGCCTCCGGCAAACAGGAAGCTGGGGGCCACCAGCAGGTTGAGCGTCCGTTGGGAGTCGGTCCAGGGGAGCATCTCTTCCATCTCGCGCCGAAGCGGCGGAGGGGCCAGAGCGTTGGCCAGAGCCGATTGCAGCGGGCTTTCTTCCTCTTGGAGCTCCTCCAGCGGTTCCACCGGGGCCACGACCAGTTGCCGGGGTCCGGCCAGGTAATAGCCCCAGCGGCCGGCCACGATCACGTCGCGGGTGCCCACGCGGGCCGTTTCCGCCCCGGAGAGCCGCCCCCGCAGCGCCGTGGCATTCAGCGGCTCGGTGGTGTGGATGACCATCGCCACCCGAGGCGGCTTGCCCGAGGCCCCCTGCAAAAAGCCCACCACGGCCAGCTCGATCCGATCCAGCGGCACGCCGCTGGTCTGGGCCAGGGCGTTCAGGGCGTACTCGGCCCCACTGCCCAGGGTCTCCAGCAGCACCTTGCCCTGGGGATGCCGGAGCAACTGGCCGGGGCGCAGCGAAAGGATCATCTGTACCCCGTTGGGTAGGTACTTCAGCTCCAGCGGCGGTCCGGCCGTGGGCGGGCTCCACATCGGCTCCCCTTGCAGTGTGCGCAGCACCACCGCCCCCGGGGCCGAGCCGGAGGAAGCGCCTTGCTGCGGCTCGCTCTGCGAGTTGCCGCCTTTTTGTCCGGTCGAACTGCTTTTCGGGCCGGAGCCGGTGGAGCCTTGGGATTGCGCCACGTGGTTTCCTTTTTGCGGGGTGCGCTCCGGGGAAGAAGAACCGCCGCCTATGAGCCACATCAGCAGCAGCATCAGCACCAGCACCAAGCCGACGGCCCCTCCGGCGATCAGGACCAGTTTCTGCGAACGATCATCCCTGCGGCGCCGGGAGGTCGTGGCGGAGGTGGAAGGGGACTCGGCGGCGAAATCCAACCCCGGCGGCAAGGCTCTTTCGCTAGGTTCCGAAGCTGCCGAAGCAGTTGCTGGGGGCTGCTGCGGAGTGGAAGAGACGGCAGCCGCCGCGGGAGCTGCCGCAGCCGGAAGGGACACCTCGGGAGGCGCCGCGGGAGCCGGGGCACTTCCGTAAGCGGGTTGCCCGGCAGCCGGAGCCGACTCCGCCGCCGTGCCCCCGACGGCCACCACCCGTTGCAGCAAGTGCTGCTCGAAGGCCACGGCCGTGGGCGGCGGAGGGGCCGACTGGGGCCGGGTGGCCGACTCGAACGGACCCAGCGCCTCCACCAGGTGCAACGCCGAAGGATAACGCTGCTGCGGGTGCTTGTTCAGCAGGGCGTGTACCACCGCGGCCAGTTCTTCGGGCACCTGGGGCCGTTTTTCCCGCAGGGCCGGGGCCGGCGTTTGCAGATGAGCCTGCACTTTTTCTTCCACCGTGCCCAAAGACCCAAACGGCGGCTCTCCGGCCAGCAGGTGGTATAGCAGGCAGCCCAGCGAGTACAAGTCGCTCCCCGGGCCGACGTTCTGCCCGGTGATGATCTCCGGGGCCAGGTAGTCGGCCGCCGGCTGGAGCAGCTGCGGCGGACTGTTGGCGTTGGTGGGCGGTCCCAGTGGGTCGCTGCGCCACAGGGGGAAATAGACCAGTTGGGCATCGCCCTCGGGCCGCAGCAGCACGTTCTGCGGGCGAAGCTCCCCGTGCACTTGCCCGGCCTGGTGCAGGTGGGCCAGTCCCAGGGCCACGTCCTTGATGATGGAACAGGCCCGATCCACCGTCAGAGACCCTTGCTTGAGCACTTCGGCCAACGACTCCCCACGAATCCGCTCCAGCACAAAGAAGCGATACACCCCGGCCGTGACCAGTTCGTAGCAGCGGAGCAGATGGGGGCTGACCACCCCGGCGGCCCAGCCGGTGGCCTGGGCCAGTTGGGCCAGTTGTTCCGCACCGGGAGCCTGGTTGCTGTCCAGGAACAAGAGCGTGACGCGGTGCTTGGTGGGCAGGTGCAGCGCGCCAAACAGCGGCACCGGCACCGGCCAGCGCACCTGTTTGGTCACCAGGTAGTCCCCGTAGAAGAACGGCCCAGGCTGCCCGGCCAGCAACACCTTGCCGTGGTAGGCGGTGATGGCGTTTTGGGCCACCAGCCAGCGGACCAGCACCGCCGCGTCGTCGCGCTTGGCCTGATCTGTGGCGGCAAATTGCTGGCGCAGGCTATCCAGGCGCTGGCTCTCCACCAGCCCGCTTTGCTGCAACAGCTCCCAAATCCGCTCGGCGGTCAGGCTCATGGTTCTTGGCATCCGGCAGGGGGAGTGGCTTGGGTAGGCCGTAGAGGGTTCCGGTTCTGGGGGCGAGAGCAACTTGCATTCCCCGGGCGTTGCCATCCGCACCACGGTTGGCCCCAAACAAGCAGTGGTTTGTCTTGTTTTAGTTTAATCCTCTTTGCCGGACGTGCCAAACGCACCCTCCCCTGTGCCCGCTTCGCCCAGGGGATGCCCGTGCGATTGAGCACAATGGCCCGAGGGCTCCCCATGCCGTGGAGAACCCGGCACCTTCTTACCCGGCGTACGTGTTTAGCGTGCTATCACAAGGTGTGATGTGCCCAAACCATATAGCAAGCCGAAGGCTTGCCAGCCTGGTAGCCGGTGGTCGTAGCGCAGCGGAGACCACCGGAAAGCGACGGCCATTATCCCACCCCGCACCCCGGCAGGGGTGCCAGAAACAAGGACCGTTTTGCCCTCTGGCATCCCTTCGGGATGCTCAAGGACAAGGAAAAATGCTGCCTCCCGGGTCTGACGACCCCCGGCTACCAGAGTGCGACGCCTGCGGCGTCGAACTTCGGTTGCTAGCTGGCTAAACACGTACCTGGCTTCAGGCGGCGGAGAAAAATAACGCAATGCACTTATCCAGCTCTCCCCGGGCTAAAGCCCGGGGCTCGCCGACAAAAATCAACTCTTTTGCTCTGGAAATGCTCCATTTTGTGCTGGCGCGCTAAACACATACTACCCGGCCGGGCAGGTCGAGAGATTTTGCCGGAGTTTTGCTCAAGCCACGGCAAGCCAGCCCACTCGCTCACTCCAAGTCCGCGTTGACACCCCCGGGCAGCCTGCGATAAAGTCTGCAAGTGTTTCGTTTCCCCGGGACGGCTTGCGTGGATGTGTGATTGCGGTCCGGAAACCGCCTCTTGCCGAAAAGCCGAAGATCGACATGGATCGGTGGAAACTTCCCCCGTTGAGTCTCTCGGAAAGTTCCCCCTCGCTGTCCGCTCCGCTCTTTGCCCAGGATGAATCAGCCCCTTGTTCCTTGTTCGTCCCGATGGGTTACGAGCCGGGCTACGCCTACCCGGTGCTGGTGTGGTTGCACGGGCCGGGGGCGGACGAGCATCAGCTTCGCCGGATCATGCCCCAGGTGAGCCTGCGCAACTACGTGGCCGTGGCCCCACGCGGCACCCGCTGCGCGGCGGAGCAGCAGCGCGGGTTCTGCTGGTCGCCGGAGGTGGTGGATCGGGACCTGGCCGCCCAGCGGGTGGCCGAAGCCCTTCGCCTGGTGCGAGAACAATACTACGTGCACCCGCAGCGGGTGTTTCTGGCCGGGTACGACACCGGGGGCACCGTGGCCTTGCAACTGGCCCTGGCCTGGCCGGAACAGTTTGCCGGGGTGATCTCCATTGCCGGGGCGCTGCCTCGGATGGCCGGGACGCTTCGCCGCTGGCACCAGGTGCGTCGGCTGCCCATCCTGCTGATCTGTGGCCGCTACAGCCACCGCTACCCCTGCCGCCAGGTGCAGCAGAACCTACAATTGCTCTTCTGCGCCGGACTGGACGTAACGGTGCGGGAATACCCTTGCGGGCAGGAGCTGCGCCAGGAGATGCTGGGGGATATGAATCGCTGGATCATGGAGCTTCTTCAACGGCAGCAGGAGACGGCCTGAGGAAAACCTCCCCGCCTTGATTCCCCCGCCCCGGTAAAACCCCCCTCCCGGCAGGGAGGCGTTTTGTTATATTTGAAGTTTTGTCAGTGCGGGTTTTCGACGAATTCCCCCGTTACAACCGCATTAGGTGGGAGAAGTACCGTGGTTCGCATTCGGCTGAAACGATTGGGCCGGCGCCACCGGCCGTTTTTCCGCATTTGCGTGATGGACGCCCGGGCTCCCCGGGACGGAAAGACCATCGAGGAGCTGGGCACCTATGATCCGATGGTCCCCGACACCGACGCCCGCGTGGTGCTCAACCGGGAGCGGGTGGCCTACTGGCTTAGCGTGGGGGCGCAACCGACGGAGAAGGTGCGGGTGCTGCTGAAGAAATACGGCCCCAACGGGACACGGGTCCAGGAGAACGAAGAGGCGTTGAAGCGGCTGCGGCTGCAGCGGCAGCGGCGGCAGGCGCTTGTGCAGGCCAGCTCCGCCCCGCAAGCCAGCGAGCCGACCATGCAGGAATAGCCCCGGCTGCTGGCTACGCCCGGGAACTCCCCGCCCCTTTCCCGCCCCGGCGGCCGAAAGGGGTTTGTTTTTGCTCCCTGGGGAAAAGCCATGCGGTTCGACATCCTCACCCTGTTCCCGGAAATGTTCTCCGGCTACCTGGGCCAGAGCCTGTTGAAGAAGGCCCAGGACCGCGGGCTGGTGCAGGTGCACTTGCACAACTTCCGGCACTGGTCCTGGGACCGGGACCGCCGGGTGGACGACCGGCCCTACGGGGGCGGGCCGGGCATGGTGCTGCGGGTGGAGCCGGTGGTGGAGTGCGTCGAAGACGTGCAAGGGATGGCCCCGGAGCCAGGCCACGTGGTGCTGCTGACGCCCCAGGGCCAGCGGCTCACCCAGTCCCTGGTGGAGGAGCTGGCCAGGCACCGGCGGCTGATCCTGGTCTGCGGCCGCTACGAGGGGTTTGATGAGCGGGTGCGGCTGATCCTGCGACCGCAGGAGATCTCCATCGGCGACTACGTGCTCAACGGCGGCGAGGTGGCCGCGATGGTGGTGGTGGACGCGGTGATCCGCCTGGTGCCGGGGGTGCTGGGCGACGAGGACTCCAGCAGCCAGGACTCCTTCTCCGGCCCGCTGCGGCTGCTGGAAGGCCCCCAGTACACCCGCCCCCGCGAATACCGCGGCTTGCGGGTGCCGGAGGTGCTGCTCAGCGGCGACCACGAGGCGATCCGCCGCTGGCGGGAGGAACAAGCTCGCCTCCGCACGCAAAAGCGCCGCCCCGACCTGCTTCCCGGGGTTGACAATCCCGGGACGGATGAGCCATGATTGACGGTTCCTGCCACTTGCTAGCCCTTTGCCCGGCCCAGAAGCCGGTTCTTGCGGCACGCCAGGGGGAAAGGATGCGTGGCCTTCGGGTACCCCGGCTGCCGACACAATGAATTGAAAACCTTGCAACCTGCCTGCCTTCCGGCCGAAGGACCACAACGATGAGCCAAGAGCTGATCCGCTACGTGGAACAAAAATACGCCAAAAAGGACGTGCCCCAGTTCGAGATCGGGGACACGGTCGAGGTGCATACCCGCATCGTCGAGGGAAACAAGGAGCGGGTGCAGGTGTTCATCGGCACGGTGATCGCCCGCAGCGGCGGCGGGGTGCGGGAGATGTTCACCGTGCGGCGGATCGTCCAGGGAGAGGGCGTGGAGCGGAAGTTCCCGCTCCACTCCCCCAACATCCTCAAGGTGGTGGTGCGGCGCCACGGGCGGGTGCGTCGGGCCAAGCTGTACTACCTGCGTGATCGGGTGGGCAAGGCCACGCGGCTGAAAGAACGCTTCAAGCGGAAAAAACAAAAAGTCCAGGTGGCCGGCGAAGAAAACAACAACCAGAACCAGGCCCAATCCGCCCCCCAAGAGCCTGCTGCCGCCGGGGCCGAATGATTTCCGCCCCAGCTGCCCCAAGGTGCACGCGCTCCCGCCGCCGCGGGAGCGTTTTGTTGCGCCAGGCAGTGGGTCTTGGGCCCTTGGCGAGCCGCGCTCCGTCACCCCGCGGAGCGTGCGCACGTCAGCGTCTGGGTCTTGGGTCTTGAGGAGCCCCGCACGTCAGTGCGGGGAGAAGCAGCATCGGCGTGCGGCTTGCGCCGTGCGCCTTGCGCCGCAGCTTCCGCACCGAAGCCGGAACAAACGCTAATTCTTGCAACCGGCGAGCCGCCAGCGTCAGCTGGCGGTTCTCCAGCGAGCCGCGGGCCGTCAGCCCGCGGAGAAAAATAACGCAGCACTTATCCGGCTCTCCCCGGGCTAAAGCCCGGGGCTCGCCGGACAAAAATCGACTCTTTTTGCTCTGGGAACACTCCGTCTTGTGCTGGCACGCTAAACACGCACGAAGCGGGGGAGATGGAGACATGCAACGGCTCGACGAACAAAACCTGGCCCAATACCTGGTCCGGCAGGGTCGTCTCCCCCGGGCCCAAGGGGTGCAAGTGCGCGAACTGGCCGGGGGGGTTTCCAATGTGGTGCTGTACGTGGAGCCGCCGCCGGGGACGGGAGAGCCGTTTGTGGTCAAGCAGGCCCGCGGGCAGCTTCGCACCCCCGAGCCGTGGTTCTGCACCGTGGAGCGCATCTGGCGCGAGGTGGCCTTTTTGCAGGTGTGCCAACAGCTGCTGCAAGGTGCCCGCTTCCCCCTGCGATTGCCGCAGGTCCTCTGGACCGACCGTGCCAACTACTGCTTCGCCATGACCGCCGCCCCGCCTGGACACCGCACCTGGAAACAACGCCTGCTGGCCGGGGAGGTGGAGTTGGAAATCGCCGCCGGTTGCGGGCAGGTGCTGGGCACGCTGCACCGCCGCAGTTGGCTTCAGCCCCAACTGGCCCCGGAGCTGGACGACCGCTCGTTGTTCGATCAGCTGCGGGTGGATCCCTACTACCGCTTCGTGGCCGCACGCCACACCCAGGCCCGACCCCACCTGGAACGCCTGGTGGAAGAAAGCCTGCAAGTGCGGCTAGCCCTGGTGCATGCCGACTTCAGCCCCAAGAACCTGCTGGTGTTTCCCGGGGGACTGATGATGGTGGATTTCG
>JALSGI010000020.1 GCA_026982835.1 Planctomycetota bacterium
GCAAAACACGCTCCATGATGCCCTTGCTACCCCGAGCCGGCAAAGATGTAAAGTGCCGGAGCTATCCGCCCTGGGCGGGCTTGACTACCTCCTGGGCCCGCACCTGGTTGGTACAGCGACCCGTCTGCTCGAACTGGGTGATGTTGCCCAGGGTGGTCTCGGCGATGGCCTGCAGGGCCTCGCGGGTAAAAAACGCCTGGTGGCCGGTGACGATGACGTTGGGGAAGGTGAGCAGTCGGGCCAGCACGTCGTCCTGGATCACCTGGTCGGAAAGGTCCTGGAAGAACACGTCCCCTTCCTCCTCGTAAACGTCCAGTCCCAGCGAGCCCAAGTGGCCGCTCTTCAGGGCCTGGATCACCGCCGGGGTGTCGATCACCGCCCCGCGGCTGGTGTTGATGAGCATGGCTCCGGGCTTGAGAAGCTGGAGCGCGTCGCGGTTGATGAGGTGGTAGGTTTGCGGGGTGAGGGGGCAGTGGAGGGTGATGATGTCCGACCGGGCCAGCAGCTCCTCCAACGGCACGTACTCCAGCCCCAGCTTCCGGCACTCGGGATTGGGGTGGGGATCGAAACCCAGCAGGCGGCAGCCGAAGCCGTGGAGGATGCGGGCCACCACGGCGCCGATCTTGCCCGTGCCCACCACGCCGGCGGTCTTGCCCACCAGGTCGAAGCCCATCAGCCCCTGGAGCGAGAAGTTGCCGTCGCGCACGCGCTGATAGGCGCGGTGGATTTTGCGATTCAGCGAAAGAATCAGGCCCACGGTGTGCTCGGCCACGGCGTGGGGCGAGTAGGCCGGAACGCGGACCACCACCACTCCCAGCTCTTCGGCCGCCGGCAGGTCCACGTTGTTGAACCCCGCGCAGCGAAGCGCCACCAGACGGGTGCCGCCCTGGGCCAGTTGTTCCAGTGCGGGCCGATCCAGCAGATCGTTCACAAACACGCACACGCCCGGGTAGCCGGCAGCCAGCGGAGCGGTTTGGGCGTCGAGCCGGGCCTGGAAGAACTCCAACTGGTGGTTGTGCCGGGCGTTGGCTTCCTGGAGAAAGGCCCGATCGTAGGACTTGGTGCTGAAGACGGCCACCTTCATGGTTTCGGTCCTTGGAAAATCAGCCCCGGATGAACCACCGCCTGCTGGAAGATCAACATGAACCAAAGCGGCACCTTGGGCAACTGGAATCGCGGAGAGAAGGGCGTGCGCGGTCTTGGGGCTTGGGCGGGAGGGCGTGGAGGCTTGGGGGCTTGGAGGAAACGGAGCCCCGCACGTCAGTGCGGGGAGAAACAGTATCGACTTGCGGCTTGCGCCGGAGCTTCCGCTCCGATGCAAGAAAAAACGTTTCTTCTTGCAACCGGCGAGCCGCCGACTTCAGTCGGCGGGAGGGCGTGGAGGCTTGGGGGCTTGGAGGATACAGAGCCCCGCACGTCAGTGCGGGGAGAAACAGTATCGGTTTGCGGCTTGCGCCGGAGCTTCCGCTCCGATGCAAGAAAAAACGTTTCTTCTTGCAACCGGCGAGCCGCCGACTTTTAGTCGGCGGAGAACGGCGAGCCGGGAGCGTCAGCTGCCGGAGACAAGAGAAAAACACGCGCCAACTTGCAGAGTTGCTCCTTACAACTCGCTATTCCCCAATTCGCCATTCGCCACTTCTACCGCTCGCCGCTCGCTGCTGGCTACTGGCCACTTGGTTTCTCCCTCCGCTTACGCGGGGGGCTCCTGGTGATGCGCGTCAGCGTTTGTTCTCGCACTGGTGCGGAAGCACCGGCGCAAGCCGCACGGCGCAAGCCGCAAGCCGATTGGTACGGGCACCAGGTATTTCTCAAAGCCATCTCGCCCCGCTTGGGACGAGGTTTTTACACAGAGGCCGCAGTCGGGGCTGTCTGGTCGGAGGCTTGTTCCTCGGCAAACACCACTTCCACTTCCGTCACCCCAAACCCACGAGCCAGCATTTCCAGGGTTTGCCGGGCCGAGGCGAGAATCTGCCCGCGGTTCTCCAGCACCATTTGCTGGGCCTTCTGTTCCACTTCGCTGCGGGCGGCTTGCAGGAGCTGGTTTTTGCGCTCTTCGGAGATCCCGGGCCCCAACACCGAAGTGATGTCGCCCAGCAGCCAGGGGAACCAGCGGCTGTTGCGCTCGTCGTAGAACTGAATTTGCCGGATGCTGGTTTTGTGCTGGCAAGGGGGGAGCACGAACCGCACCTGCCGCCCTTCCAACGGTTCGATACGGAAGGCCGAGTCTTGCAGGTCGAACAGCACTTCCACTTCGTACTCGATAATCAACGCCACCTTGGCCGAATCCAGCAGCCACTTGAACAGTTCCTTCCAGCGGCCGGCAATGTGCTGCTCGGCGGTGACGATCTGCTGCACATACATCCGCAGCACGACCAGGTGCCCCACCTGGCGAATCTGTTGCAACGTGTGGCGGAAATCCGCCTCCGGCTCCCGGCGGCCCCGGAACATCCGCCACAGGGCCACCAGCAGCAATCCCAAACCCATGCCCACCAAGAGCACGATCAACGTGTCCATCACGGCCTTCCTCGCTTTCTAGCGTCGGCCCGGCAAAAGCCCGCTCCTTTTAGACCACCCGGGAGAACAAGCGGCTCCCTTGCGAAGGGGTGTTTTCCGCGGGCCACTGTAAGATTCTATGCCGCAGCCGGGCAAAGAAAAACATCCTCGCTGCCGCAATCCCTAAGCGAGTTCCCTACCCGAGTCTCCGGCAAGGGATGCGGCTGCCAGCCCCGATGTGCCCCCTGGGAGCCAATGCCAACTGGCACCCGGGAAAACGAACCATCTGGGGGAACGGATAAAGTGGAGCCACACATCCAGTTTTTTCCTGAAAAGAGTGTGTTTTTTTGCGTGTCCCGAATCTCCGGGTTTGCAGGCGGTTACAAGCAAACTCCGTCTTCTGCCAAAAAAAGAAGAAAGAAGAGGTTTTTTCCCCCATGCGGCGGAATCACGTTCTATCTTGCTTACGGTAAGGAACGTGACAAAAAAGCCAAATTGTGCGGATTCGACACATGATCGGTCTGATCCGGTGGGAATCTGTCCTTACTCCGCAGGCAGACTTGCCACGGCAGGCGCAGCGTTTGACTGCGGGGGCAGCAGCATGATCCTGAGGAGTTTGCCATGAGTCGCGTGCCTGAATCCACCGAGACTCCTGCCCGACGGTACCAGTTGGCCATCGTGGACGATGATCCGGACATGGTGAATCTCTTGCAGCGGATCATCACCAAGGAGTTCGAGCCCCAGATCGAAGTGCACACCTTCACCGATCCCCTGCAAGCGAAAGCCTACCTGGAAAGCAACTGCTGCGACGTGCTGGTGACCGACATCCAGATGTCCGGCATGGACGGGCTGCAACTGGCCGAGTTTGCCAAGGCCCGAAACGCCTGGACCCAGATCATCTTCATCACCGCCTACTCCACCCTGGAGCGGGTGCAGACGGCCTGGGAGACCGGCGGCAGCCACTACCTGCAAAAGCCCTTCAAAAAACAGGAAATCCTGGATGCCGTGGCCCAGGACATTGCCCAACGCGTCCACTGGCAACTGGCCATGCTGGAGACGTTTCGCCGGGCCTACCAGCACTACGCAGCCACCGAACCGCCTCCGATCCCGCGAACTTGCCAGCCGGACGAAGCGTTTTCTCAAAACGGCAATTCCTAAAGAGGCCATCGGGGAGCTCTCCGCGGGCTTACGGTGCGCGGCTGGCTGTTCAACCGCCGGCTCACGCCGGCGGCTCGCCGCTCCTCCAAGCCCCCAAGCCCCCACGTCTCCAAGCCCTCCGCCGACTGAAGTCGGCGGCTCGCCGTTTGCAAGAAGAAACGTTTGTTCTTGCAGCGGAGCGGAAGCTCCGCCGCAAGTCGCAAGCCGCACGGCGCAAGCCGATACGGTTTCTCCCCGCACTTACGTGCGGGGCTCTTCAAGCCTCCAAGCCTCCACGCCTCCACGCCCCCGGAGCGGAAGCTCCGCCGCAAGTCGCAAGCCGCACGGCGCAAGCCGATACGGTTTCTCCCCGCACTAACGTGCGGGGCTCTTCAAGCCTCCAAGCCTCCATCCCTCCACGCCCCCAAGCCCTCGGTGCGGAAGCACCATCCCCACGACCCAAGACCCAAGACGCCACATGCCGCAGCTACGGGGCAGCCAGTTGCTGGAGCACTTCGCTGGCTGCATCGACGGTCTGCTGGATCAGCTCCGGCGTGTGGGCCGCCGAGACGAACAGGGCCTCGAACTGGCTGCAAGGCATGTACACCCCGCGCTCGATCAATCCCCAGAAGTAAGCGGCAAACCGCTTCGTGTCGCAGCCGGAGGCGGTGTCCCAATCCACCACCGGCTCGGGGCTGAAAAACAACGTGAGCATGCTGCCGCAGCGGGCCACGGTGTGCGGCACTCCGGCTTGGGTGGCCGCCTGGTCGAGCCCCTGGGCCAGTTGGGCCGAGAGGGATTCCAGTTTTTCGTACGGCGGGTTTTCTTTCAGCTCCAGCAGCGTGGCCACTCCGGCGGCGGTAGCCAGCGGGTTGCCGCTCAACGTGCCGGCCTGGAACACCTTGCCCGCAGGCAGCACGTGGTCCATCACTTCGGCCCGGCCGCCGTAGGCTCCCACGGGCAAGCCTCCGCCGACGATCTTGCCCAGGGTGGTCAAGTCCGGCTCCAGGCCAAAGAGGCTTTGCGCCCCGCCCCAGGCTACGCGAAAGCCGGTCATCACTTCGTCGCAAATCAAAAGCGACCCGTGGTGGCGGGTAAGCCGCTGCAGGGCGTCGAGGAACTCTTGCCGGGGGAGCACGCAGCCCATGTTCCCCGCCACCGGCTCGAAAATCACGCCTGCGATCTGCTCGCCGTGCTGGGCGAAGGCGTCTTCCAGGGCTTGCGGGTCGTTGTAGGGGAGCACCAGCGTATCCTGGACCGTGCCGGGGGTGACGCCGGGGGAGTTGGGCACGGCGAGCGTGGCGGCCGAGCTGCCGGCGGCCACCAGCAGGCTATCTACATGGCCGTGGTAGTTGCCGGCGAACTTGACGATCTTGTTGCGGCCGGTGTAGCCGCGGGCCAGGCGAATGGCGCTCATGGTGGCTTCGGTGCCGGAGTTGACCAGCCGCACCTTTTCCACCGAGGGGACGGCTTCGCAGATCAGCTCGGCCAGTTGGGTTTCGGCCCGCGTGGGAGCCCCGAAGCTGGTGCCCCGCGAGGCGGCCTGACAGACGGCCTCCACCACGCGGGGGTGGGCATGGCCCAGGATCAGCGGCCCCCAACTGCCCACGTAGTCGATGTAGCGGTTGCCGTCGATGTCCCACAGGTAAGGGCCTTCGCCCCGGTGGAAGAACACCGGCGTGCCGCCCACGGCCCCGAAGGCCCGGGCCGGGCTGTTCACCCCGCCGGGAATGCGTTGAAGTGCATGCTGGAAGGCTTGCTGGCTTTTTTCTCGCGTGGGCATGGCGGTTCCCAAGGGCAACTCGTGGAGGGGGTGGATGGAGGGTCCCAAACGTGTCGCCCCCAGGATACCACATCCGAGCCGAAAGCTAAGAGGCTAGGAATGAACTCCGCAAGTGGATACTGTTTTTCCCCGCACCAAGTACGTGTTTAGCGTGCCAGCATAAGACGAAGCGCCCCCAGATCAAAAGCAAGCCGAAGGCTTGCCAGCCTGGTAGCCGGTGGTCGTAGCGAAGCGGAGACCACCGGAAAGCACGGCCATTACCACACCCAGCACCCCGCCAGGGGTGCCAGAAACAGCCGGCGATTCCTCCCTCTGGCATCCCTTCGGGATGCTCAAGGAAAAGGAAAAACGCTGCCTTCCGGGGGTCTGACGACCCCCGGCTACCAGAGTGCGACGCCTGCGGCATCGGTCCTCCGGCTGCTAGCTGGCTAAACACGTACGACGCTTCCGGCTCGCCGTGCAACCGCCGGCTCACGCCGGCGGCTCGCCGATGGTAGCGTTTGCGCTTATTCTTGCGGTGGTGCGGGAGCACCGGCGCAGGCAGCGCATGGCGCAAGCCGCACGTCGCAGGCTGCAAGCCGACTAACCGCCGGGGGCCGGGAGCGTCCCGGCCGGAGGAGCTTCGGCCGCGGGCACCTCGGCCCGCTGGCGGCTCACCTGATAGAGGAACTCCTCGATCCAGCAGTAGGTCACCGGGGCAATGAACAGCGTGACCAGCTCCACCACCATGCCGCCGAAGACCGGCAGGGCCATGGCCCGGGCCACGTCGGCCCCCCGGCCCGTGGAAATCAGCACCGGCACCAGGGCAATCAGCGTGGTGAAGGTGGTCATCAAGCAGGGGCGGATGCGCTTGGAGCCGGCCTCGATGGTCGTTTCCTGGATTTCCCGCAGCGTGCGCGGCTTGCGGCGGGCGAACAGTTGCGACAGGTAGGTGGCCATCACCACCCCGTCGTCCACGGCGATACCGAACAAGGCAATGAAACCCACCCACACGGCCGTGTTCATCTCCACCTGCCCGATGGCCAGGGCGATCATTCCGCCGGAGAAGGCGATCGGGATGCCGGAGAAGACGATCAGCGAAGTGCTCAGCCGCCGGAACTGAAGGTAGATCAGCAGCAGGTTGATCAGCAGCACCGCCGGCAGGATGATGAACACCAGGCGGCGGTTGGTTTCCACCTGGTTCTGGAAGCTGCCCACCAGCTCGGGCACAAAGCCCTGGGGCAGTTTCAGTTTGCCTTCGGCGATGGCCTGTTCGATGGCAGACTTGACGGCCATGGCGGTTTCCAGGTCGCCTTTGCCTTCGCGGGGGGAGAAGGAGACGTGGGCCACGAGGCGGGCGTTTTCGCTCTGGATGGCCCCCGGGCCCCAGATGCTTTGAATCCGCGTCAGCCGCTCCAGCGGCACCACATCGCCGGTGGGCGTGACCACGGGCAGCCGGCCCAGCTCTTCCGGCGACTGGCGGAACTGCTTCAAAAACCGCACCTGGATCGGGTAGCGTTCGCGTCCTTCGACGGTGGTGGTCACATTCATCCCGCCCAGGCCCGCTTCCACCAGCTCGTTGACCATCGAGACGGTCATCTGGTACCGGGCGGCTTCGTCGCGGTCCACCTCGAAC
>JALSGI010000021.1 GCA_026982835.1 Planctomycetota bacterium
CCGGCTCTCCGGGCGGCTAAAGCCGGGGGCTCGCCGAAGTCACAATAAGCGCCGACTCGATCACCAACCGGCGAGCCGCCGACTTGAATCGGCGGAGCAACGGCGAGCCGGGAGCGTCAGCTCCCGGAGGCGGATTGAGAAAGCGGCGCATGATTGCCGTGCTCTCCGTGGGCTTACGCCCTCGGCTCGCGGCTGCAAGAACCGGCGCCAGCGGCAATACAACCGCGTGCTGACGCACGCGGCTCGCCGGAAAAGCATCGACTCGTTTTTGCTCTGGAAACGCTCCATCTTATGCTTGCTTATGCTGGCACGCTAAACACGTACTCAGCCGCGGGAGGCGTGGAGGCCTGGCGAGCCGCGCACCGCCAGCTCGCTGTGAGAGCTACGGCACCGCCGGCTACTGTCTGTTGCGGTGCAGATGGCGCGGGCCGCTGAGGAACGCTTCCCGGCCCAAGTGCACGAACCGCAGTAGCTCCTCCCGGGCCTGGGAGATGCCGATGCGGGGCGTGATGGCGATTTGTTCCTCGGCGGGCACTTGGTCGTCGCCGCGGGCGATCCACAGCCGCCGCCCGCTGGCCAGGTTCCAGCCGTCCAGGCGGCGGTCGATGGCCAGGGCCTGGCACAATCGGGCGGGTCCCCGAGCCAGTTGCAGCAGTTGGGTGGTCCCACGCCGGTAGGCCATCAGCTCCAGCCCCAGCAGCGGCTCGATGGCCCGAACCAGCACCGCCGAAGGCACCCGCTGCGTGTCGGTCACCACGTTGAAGCACCACCGGGAGTGGATCGGATAGACATAGGCTCGCCCGCCGGCGGAGAACATGCTGGCGTTTTTGCGCGTGCGGCCGCGGTAGGAGTGGCTGGCCGGGTCGCCGGGCCCCAGGTACGCTTCCACCTCCACGATCCGCCCTCCGGCCAGTCCCTGGGCCGTGCGGCGCAGCAGCCAGCGGCCCAACAGTTCCCGGGCCACCTGGACCACCGGGCGGCGATAAAACTCCAGCGGCAGGGGCGTCAGATCGAGGCGGCACAGGGGACGTTCCATCGGGGCCAGGATCGTATCCATGCGGACCAGGCGGTGTGTGTAACTTCCGGGACGAGGCTTTATACTACAACAAACGCCTTTCCCGGCGGAACCGTCCCCCGCAGCTCCCTGAAAAAGGCGCAAAGATGGCAGTCCCGTGGCGCATTCTGGCAGGTGTTTGCCGCCTGGTGGTGCTCGTAGGAGTGTGGGCACTGTTTCAGTATGAGTCGGGCCAGGCCCAGCCGTTTCGCCGCCGGGTGCCGGGCATCTCGGAAAAGGTGACCCTGCCGGAAGTCCAGGCGGTGCGCAAGTCGCAATTGCAGCGGTTGCTGCGGCTGGCGACCAAAGAGAACTGGGACGAAGCGCTGCCGCTGGCGATGGAACTGCTGGACCAGCAGCCGCAGGAGCTGGTGGAGCTGACCAGTCGCCGCTACGGAAGCGAGCCGCCGCTTCGGCGTTGGGTCCCCTTGGGCTATTTCGTGCAATGGTTTTTGTCGCAGCAGGAGCCGGCGGTGCTGGAGCGATACCGCCGCCAGGTGGACCCGGTGGCCGAAGCCCTGTTGCAGGAAGCTCTCCAAAGGCGAAGCCCCCGGCAGCTGGAAGAGCTGTTAGAGCGGTACTTTTGCAGCACCCCGGCCGAGGAGGCCCTGCTGATCCTGGGCGAGTGGTACTTGGAGCAGGGCCGCTACGATCAGGCCCGCTGGACCTGGAGCCGCCTGCTGCCGGTGGAACCGGACCACCGAGTGCCGGTGTCGGTGTTCCGGCAAGTGGTTTTGGCCTCCGAAGTGCCTGCCGCCCAGCGCCAGCGGCTCCAGCAATGGTACCGGCAGGGAGAAGGGGAGCAGTGGCCGTTTTTCCACTTGCAGCCGCAGTTTGCCCACGCGGAGCATCTGGCCCAGGCGGCCCGCTTCTGGAAACGCCAGCAGGTGCTGGCCGATCCCACCTACCCGGACCCCCGCACCCCGGCTGCCGAGGTGCTGGCTCGGCTGGTGTTGGTGGAACTTTACGCCGGTCGCCGGGTTCAGGCCGAGGAGGCCCTGGCCCGGCTCAAGCGACTCTATCCCCAAGCCGAAGGGACCCTGGGCGGCATGCGGGGCCGATGGGTGGAACTGCTTGGGCGCTGGCTGGAGCAGGGCCAGTGGCCCGGGCCTCCATCCCCTCAGCACCAATGGCCCAGCTTCGCCGGAAACCAGCGGCGCTGTGCCCGAGCCGCCGACGACCATCCCCAGTGGCGGCTGAAGTGGAAAGCCACAGGGCTGCCCGTAGGCCCCCTTCCCGATCCCGAACTGGCCCGGCACTACGGACTGCGCCTGCCCCCGGTGGCCGAGCGGACCGGCGCCCCGCTGATGTTCTACCCGGTGGTCAGTGGGGGGCGGTTGTTTGTGTGTTCGATGGAGCACTTGCTGGCCTGGCGATTGGCCACGGGACAGCCGGCCTGGGGCACTCCGGCTCCCCCCGGCACTCCTGCCATGATTACCCTGGGAAAGGCCGTACGGCGGCGTCTTCGTCCGCGGTTCATCGGCACGCCGCGCTACACGCTCAACGTGGTGGGTACGCGGCTGTTTGTGCGGGGGGGCTGGCCCACCACCTCGCGCGTGCAAACCTGGGACCGGATGTCCGGCAACTTCATCGCCTGCCTGGACCTACAGGCCCAAGGACGCCAGCTGTGGCGCGTCACCCAGAGACAACTGGTCGAAGAAGGCCAAAACTGGCAGGACTGGTCCTTCGAAGGCACCCCGGTGAGCGACGGCCAGCGCGTGTTCGTGGCACTGCGCCGCCGCGGGGTGCAACACCAGGCCCATCTGGCCTGCCTGGATGCCGAAACCGGGGCGCTGCGGTGGAAGCGGTTCATCGTGCGGGCCGACACGCTGGCCCACGGCAGCGTCGATCAGTGCACCCACAACCTGCTCACCCTGCACGACGGCACGGTTTATTTCAACACCAACCTGGGCGCTGTGGCCGCCGTGGACGCCCGGCGGGGGACGATCCGCTGGATCGTCACCTATCGGAAGAAGCTGGACCCGGGCTCCCAGTCGCTTTTGCAAGGGGCGGCCCACTGGCACCGCACCCTCACTCCCTGCCTATACCACCAGGGGCGGATCGTGGTGGCCGCCGCGGACCGGCCGGAGCTGTTCGCCCTGGACGCAGCCAGCGGCCACATGCTGTGGATCACCGCCGCCGGACAGCCCCAGGACGTGGTGCACTTGCTGGGCGTGTACCAGGATCGGCTGATCGCCTCCGGGGACCGGTTGTGGTGGATCGACGTGGAGTCGGGGAAGCTGCTGCGGGTGTGGCCCCAGCAGGGGGCGGGAATCGGCCTGGGCCGGGGCGTGCTGGTGGATCGCGTGGTGTACTTTCCGACCCGAGGCCAGGAGTTGGGACGCATCTACCGGTTCGATGCCCTGACCGGGCGGCAGCTTGGCCCTCCGCTGCCCTTGCCGGGCTCCGGGGGCAACCTGGTGGTGGCCCAGGACCATTTAATCGTAGCCGGATTCAACGGGCTTTGGGTGTTCGGCCCGGCCGGCCCGGGGCGCAAGGTGCCGGCTGGGTCTGCCGGTGCCCGGGCAGCAAGCGACATCAGCCGCCTGCTGCCGGAAGTTCCCCCGGATGATTGATCGCCGCCGGCTGGCTGGGCGGAGGGTTCTGCGAACCCGCGGCGGCCCCATCCCGCAGCACGCGCAAGTATCCCGAAAGCAGCACCACCAGCACGCCCAGCAGCACCACCACGCCCAGCGTGCGTCCCCAGTGGCTGCGCAGCTTCTGGAACGCCTCGCTCCTTCCGGCCAGGGCGCTTGCCAGAAAGAACACGCCCAAGGCCACCAGCACCTTGATGCCCAGCAGCGGGTGGTAGGTTTTGCGCACATCGGGCGGCAATTGGGCGTTGATCCGCATGATGTTAACCAGCCCGGTGACAAGCAGCAACGCAATGCCTGTGAACACCACGGCCGCCCAACGCCCGCGCAGCTCCTGCCGCACCTTCTGGCGCTGTTGTTCTGGGAGCGAGGCCAGCCAAGGCCGCAACACCAGGAAAGCAAACACCGAGCCGCCCACCAGCGTGATCGCACTGAGCAGATGGATCCAGCGAAGCACCAGGGCCAGGTAGTCCATGAAAAACCTCTCCTTGGAGCAAAGCGGCGATTCCGCGGAATTCTTCCCACAAACTCGGCAGGCAGTCTAACCAGCCGCCGGATGGTTTTGCCAGCCCCCCTTGTGGAAACTCATGCGGTGGAAAACTCTATCCGAGCCTCCCGCTGGGTCGTAGAATCAACCAAGGGGGGAAGGCTGCACGGTTTCCTTTTTTCTACTGAATGGTTTTTGCATGCGATTTGGCCAATCTTCCGGCAAGCATGGCTCGGGCGTGCCGCGGCACTGGCTGGTGCCGATGCGGATGGGCCTGTTGATGTTGTTGCTGGTGGTGGTGCTGGTGCTGATGCAACAGGTTCGGCGGCCCAGCATGTGGCGGTGGCTGTTTGCCCCCGGGGAGCAAGCGGCCCCGCAGCAGCAGATCGACACTCGCCTGGCCCGCCAGGCTCCCCCTCCCCCCCGGCGCGAGCCGGTGATCCAGATGGCCCAGGCCAACCCAAACCCCCCTGCGGCCCCCAACGGAGAGTTCTTCCCCGGCGTGCGGCCCGAGCTGCTGGCCAAGGTTCGGGACAACACCATCTGGCGCGGGGGGGAACACGATGCGTTTTTCCACCTGCTTGAGATTCTGCAGCAAGCCTCCGAGGAAGAGCTCTGGACCCAGGCCCAACGCGGAGTGAGCTTCGTGCAACTGTTTCGCCAGCCGGAAGTGTATCGGGGACGGCTGGTTCACCTGCGGGGGCGGGTGCGTCGGGTGGTGTGGGAAAACGCGCCCCAAAACCAATACGGCATCCGCCGTTACGCCTCCCTGGTGTTCCAGATGGAAGACCACCCGATGGACCCCACGCTGGTTTACGCCCTGGAGCTCCCCCCGGGGTTTCCCACAGGGATGGAAGTCAACGAACCGGCGGAGCTGGTAGGCTTTTTTTACAAGCGGAAAGCCTATCTGGCCCAGGATACTCTCCGCACCGCCCCGCTGGTGCTGGCCCGATCGCTTCGCTGGCACCCGGCCCAACCAGCGGCCCAAACCGAAGAGTCGCCCTGGCAAATCTTGCTGTGGTCGGCCGTGGCGGCCGCCGTGGTGGCTCTGGTGGTGGTGCTGGTGGCCTGGAAGAGCCAGCCCCCCGGGGCACGCCCGCGGGTGGAGCTGACCCCCGAAGAACAACGTCAGGTGGAACAGGAACTGGAACGCCTGGCTCAGCATGCCGAACCGCCGGCCGACTCCCCCTTGCCCCCGCCCGACGACTCTCCATGAACGGCACAAGCCGGTCTGCAACGCAGGCAGTATGCCACGGGCTCCCCCGGGCAAGAGTTTTCCTCGGGGGCAGATGCCGCCTGCATGCGCTGGTGCTGGTGGGGATGCTTGGCATCGGCCTGCTTGAACCCCTGGGGGCGCAGGAGTCGCTGCCGCTAGTGGCCCCGAAAGCAACGACTCCCTGCCCCTCCTCTCCGAAAAAGCCCCCTTCCAAACCCGACGTGCCTCCCCCGCAAAAAGGCACCCCCCAGGAGCTGCTGGCCCTGCTGGGCATGGAGCAGAGTCACTTGCAGAGTTTCCAGGACGGCGTGCCGCTGGGCCGGGAAGAAGAAGAGTTCCTGGTGCGATACCTATACTGTGCCGGTCGCTTCCGCTGGCACAATTTCCACCAGTGGCAACGCCCCCTGGCCCGGCACTACCAAGAGCTGCTGGCCGATCCGGCCCGGCAACGCGGCAACGTGTTTTCCTTCCAGGGCCGGTTGCTGGGGATCGAACCCAAAGAGGTGATCCCGGAACTGGCCCGGAGAATCGGCATCGCCCGCTACTATCTTTGCCGGGTGCGGCTCCAGCCGCAGCAGCATGTTGCCACCGTGGTGCTGCGGGAACTGCCCCCCGGCTGGGACAAAAAGCCCCCCGTGCAGGATCGCGTGGCCGCCCGGGGGCTGTTCGTCAAGCTGGAAGCCACGCCGCCGGACGACCCCCGCCCCGTGTTCGTCGCCCAGCACCTGGCCTGGTATCCGGACGATTTCCTGGGGCACCTGGGTGTGGATGCCGCGGCGTTGCGGCGTTCCCGGGCCCGCGGGCCGTTTGTAGCCCAGGACCGGCTCCCCTTCTACCAACTGCTGCTCGCCGTGCAGAAGCTTTCCTGGGAGCAACTCCAGGCTCAACGCACGCCCGGGGAACAGATCGCCCAACAGAACCCGCGTTTTGCCAAGTACCGCAACCAGCCCCAGGTGCTCAAAGCCCCCGCTTTCTGGATCCTCACCCTGCTGGAGCGTCCCGGGCAGTTCCGCGGCTCGGTGCTATCGGTTCGGGGGACCGTGCGTCGGGCCGTCCGTATCGAGGTGACCGATCCGGACATCCGCACCCACTACGGCATCCAGCGCTACTGGGAGGTGGAGATATTCGTCGATCCCGGCCCGCGCATCCAGCTGTTCGGCCAAACCGTGGCCTATTACCCGGTGGTGGCCTGCGTGGCCCGGCTGCCTCCCGGATTCCCCGAAGGGGAAAACCTCCACGAAACGGTGGCCCTGGAAGGGGTGTTTTTCAAGGTGTGGGCGTACTATTCGGCCCTGGGCATGAAGCAACGCCCGCAGCAAGTGCTGCAAAAGGCCGACCGGGACCGCGACGGCCGCCTCTCCCTGGTGGAGCTGGCTCAGTACATGCAGCTTTCGCCCCGGCATCCCCGCGTGCGGGAACGGTTCGACTGGGCCGACCGCGACCGCAGCCGGCTGCTGGATTCCGAGGAGCTGCAATGGTTGCTGGGCATGCAGAACGCGCCGCTGCTGGTGGCCCCAACGCTTCGCTGGCTCCGCCAGCCACCCGCCGGAAGCGGCACCGCCGGATGGATCGGCGGGGCATTGCTGCTGGTGGCCCTGCTGGGACTGGCCGTGGTGCTGTGGAAGACCCACCGCCGCGACGACGAGCTAACTCAAACCCTCCGCCGCCACTT
>JALSGI010000022.1 GCA_026982835.1 Planctomycetota bacterium
CAGCCAGGGGTTGCGATTCACCGACGCCCATTGCACGGCCTCCACCTGTAGCCCTTCGCGGTTTGCCCTGCTGACCGGAATGCACGCCTTTCGCCGCCGGGTGCGGATTTTGGGTCCCCGTTCCGGGCTGGTAATCCCCACCGATACGTTCACCTTGCCGCGGCTGTTCCGACAGGCCGGCTACCACACGGCCGTGGTGGGCAAGTGGCACCTGGGGCTTGGTCCCCGGCGAGGCGGGCTGGACTGGAACGGCCCCATCCGCCCCGGCCCGCTGGAACTGGGCTTCGACTACGCCTTCTTGCTCCCCTCGACCAACGACCGTGTCCCCTGCGTTTACGTGGAAAACCACCATGTGGTGGGGCTGGACCCCCGGGATCCGCTGTTTGTCGGCCCCAAGCGCCCCCCAGTGCCTTGCACCGTGTACCCCGATGGGCGCAAACACCCCGAGGCGATGACCTACTACCGCAGCAGCCGCGGGCACAACCACTCGGTCATCAACGGCATCGGCCGCATCGGCACGCAATGGGGCGGCAAGTCGGCCCTGTGGAACGACGAAACGATGACCGACGAGTTCGTGCGGCGGATCAAGCGGTATATTGCTTCCCGGGCCGGCAAGGGGCCGTTCTTCCTCTACTTTGCCTCGCAGGCGATCCACGTGCCCCGCACGCCGCATCCGCGGTTCCGCGGCAAGTCGAAGCTCACCTACCGGGGCGATGCGATGGTGGAGCTGGACTGGGCCGTGGGCGAGATCCTGCGCACGCTGGATGAACACGGGCTGCGGGAAAACACCATCGTCATCTTTACCAGCGACAACGGCCCGGTCTATGACGACGGCTACCGCGACGGCACCACCGTGCCCACTTTCACGGAGGAAGTGGACCGGGGGCACGACGCCTCAGGCCCCTACCGCGGCGGCAAGTACCAGATCTACGAGGGAGGGACCCGCGTACCGTTTATCGTTCGCTGGCCAGGGCATGTGCCGGCAGGCAAGACCTCCGCGGCCCTGGTCACTCAAGTGGGCCTGATGGCCACGTTTGCCGAGCTGTTGGGCGTGGAGCTTTCCCCGGCCCAGGGGCCGGACAGCCGCAGCCTTTTGCCGGCACTGCTGGGACAGGACCAGCGGGGATTGCCCTACATCGTGGAAGAAGCTCCGGCGGGCCAGGCCCTGCGGCTTGGCCCCTGGAAGTACATTCCCGCCACACGTCGATGGAAGGAGCAGCTTTACTACCTAGGCAGCGATCCCGGCGAGCAGCACAACCTCCTCCGGCAGCATCCCCAGCAGGCCCGGCGGATGCAGCAGTTGCTTCAGCAAATCCGCCAGCGTCCCATCCGGCAGCCGGAGGCCAAGAGCCAATCTGCCGACTGAAGCTCCCGGCTCGCTGTTCTCCGTCAACCGGACCTGGCGACTCGCCGTTTGTGAAAAATTAGCGCTTATTCTTGCACTGGCGAACCGTATGCGTGAGCATGCGGTTGTTTTGAACCGCGTCGGTCGTTGCTTTGTTTGAGGCAACCGGGAGCTGACGCGCCCGGCTCGCCGTGGCGTGCAGCAATCGATGTTTGCTTTTGCTTTGGCGAGCTCCGGACTTCAGTCCGGGGAGATCCGGGAGACGCGTTTGCTTGTTTTCCTCCGCCGACTAAAGTCGGCGGCTCGCCGATTGGTGCGTTCACGTTTTTTCTTGCTCCGGAGCGGAAGCTCCCGCGCAACAGCGCACGGCGCAAGCCGCAAGCCGATTCCTGCCCGGAGCGGAAGCTCCCAGTGGCCGACGGCCCTACCGCCTCCCCGCACTGACGTGCGGGGCTCTGTCCCCCTCCACGCCTCCACGCCTTCCCCCGGCTGAAGCCGGGGGCTCGCCGTTCAACCGCCGGCCGATGCCGGCGGCTGGCCGGCTAGCGCCCCTGGAACAGGTAGCTGAGCAGGTCGGCCATCTGCTGCACGGTAATCTGTTGTTCCAGTCCCTCGGGCATGAGCGAAGTGCCGGTGTTTTGCATCTGTTCGATCTGGTCCCGCGCTAGCCGCTCCTGTTGCCCTTGCCCGCGCCGCAGCAGGATGTGCGTGGGGGTTTCCTCGGCCAGGATGCCGCTGGTGGTGCGGCCGTCGGCAAGCAACACGGTGTAGTTGACAAACTCCGGATCGACCTGGCGGTTGGGGTCCAGAATGTCCAGTAGCACCCCTCCGGGCCCGCGGTTGAGCACCCCTTCCAGCGGCGGAGCCAGCGCGTAGCCCTGGCTGCGGAAGCGATGGCAGGCCGCGCAGTGCTGGGCAAACACCTGCTGCCCGCGGCGAGGGTCGCCGGAGAGCTTCAGCGCTTGCTGGTATCGGGCCACCACGTCGGCTCGCCGGGACAGGCGCTGCCCGGCAAAGAGCCGCCTGGCCCGGGCCTGAAGCTCCCCGTTCGGATAACGCCGCAGCCGCCGCACGTGCTGGAGGGTGAGCTGGTTGGGCCGCAGGCGGCCTTGCTCGATCCAGTCCAGCAGCACGGCCACGCGGTCCGGGCGGCCCAGCAGCACATCCAGCGCCACGCGTTTGACCTGCGGCGAGAAGGCGGCAAATCGTTGCAGCACCCAGGGAGCCACTTCCCGGCGGGCAAAACGGCCCAGGGTGTTCAGCGCCGCGATTTGCATTTGGGGGTGCTGGCGGGGATCGAGCAGCTGCTCCAGCACCGGGGCCACTTCGTCCCAGGGGGCCAGGGCCAGGGTTTGTAACCCCTGGCGTCGGCGAGCCAGCGGGGCTTGGGGGTCCAGTGCCAGGCGGCTAGCC
>JALSGI010000023.1 GCA_026982835.1 Planctomycetota bacterium
TTCTCAGGGGGCTGTCGGCCCCGGCGGCAAACCGCTGCCAGGCCGGGCCGCGCCTTCGGGCCAGGCGAGCGTACAGCCCGCGCGCCGCAGCCAGGGCCGCAGCCGGTTCGTGCCGCTGCAGCTGCGGCAGGGCCTCGATGGCCCGCCCAACTTGCTCCACCTGCCCCACGCCGCCTGCGGTTTGCCCCAGCGACTCCAACCACGCCGGGGCCTGGGGGTGCTTGACCCACTGCGGCTCTTGGGCCAACTGGGCGATCAGTTCCCCGGCTCGTCCCGGGGCCGAGCTGAGCACAGCCAGGCGGATCCAAGGATCAGCTACATCTCTCCGAGCGATGCGCACCAGGGCCGCAGTGGCCTTGGGCGTGGAAAGCTCGCCCAGGGTAAAGGCCACCTGGTAGCGGACGCGCAGCTCGGGATCGTCGGCCAGGCGGCAAAGTTCCCGCTGCACGGCCCGGTGGTCCAGAAACGCTTCGGCCACGCGCACCGCATGCTCGCGCACGCGAGGGTGCGGATCGCGCAAGCGCCGGCAAAGCAGCTCCGCGTCCAGGTGTCCGCAGGTGGCCAACACCCAGGTGGCCAGCATCCGCCCCAGGGGCGAGCTGCCCTCGGCCCGGCGTTTCAACAGCGGCACGGCACGCGGGTCGTTGCGCTCCACCAGCAGCCGGTGCGCGGTGAGGCGGTGCCAGCCGTTGGGATGGGCTAGCAGCCGTACCAGCTCGGGGGCCGGAAGCGTCTCCAGGTCCACTGGCCGCTTGGGCTGGCGGAAGCCGCGAGGGACGATGCGCCAGATGCGCCCCCGGTTGCGGCCGGCCGTAAGATCAATCACCCGCAGCGCCTCCTCGGGGATCGAGCCGATGTACTCAAGGATTTCCCGGTACATGTCGGCCACGTAGAGCACGCCGTGGGGGGAGTTGGCCAGCATCACCGGGCGGAACCAGTTTTCTTCCGAGGCCACAAACTCGCTTTTGCGGTCGATGCGGCGAGCCTGGTACAGCACCCCCTGGGGGCGGAGGCGCTTGCGGTGGATGAGGTTGCTGGTGGTGTCGCCGATCAGGGCCGTAAGGCCGAAGTCGCGGTACTGGTCGCCGGTGTAGATGGTGGCTCCGGAGGCGGCGGTGAAGGTGCCTGAGGGCTGCCCGCCGGCCTCTTCGGCCCCGGGCAGGTTGTCCCGCACGCGGCGCAGTTGTCGCAGCACGCGCCAGCCTTCCACCGGGCTTTTGCGCCAGATGCGCATGCCTGCTTGCGGCTCGAAGATGGGCACGCCGGGCCGGGGGAACGAGACGTGCGGGTTGCGCAGCACGTAGCGCAGCTCGTAGGCCAGTTGCAACAGCGGCGAGGAGTTGTTGGCACAGGAGAACATCTCGCCCCAGGGGGCAATGCCCAGGCCGAACTGCCCGCCGCCGCTTTCCACTCGCAGGTCGCCGGTGCGAGGATCGAAGCTGAAGTGGTGGTAAAAGGGCAGCTCGATCTGGTGCCGTACCCCCGGGCGTTTGGGCCACATCAAGGCGCGCACCTTGCCCCCGGAGCGAGCCACGCCGTAGATGCGCCCGTTGAAAAACCACCGCAGGCAGGCCACCGGGTGGGTGGAGTAGATGACGCGAAATCCGGTCAGGGCCTTGCGGCGCAGGTCGGCCCGGCCGTCCCCGTCGGTGTCCTTCATGTACCAGATGTCCGGCGAGGCGGCCACGAACACGCCCCCCCGGTAGCAGCAGACCGAAACGGGAAAGGCCAACTGGTCGGCAAATACCCGCGAGCGGTCCATGCGGCCGTCCCCGTCGGTGTCTTCCAGCAGGCGGATGCGGCACAGGCGTCTCTTTTCATCCAGCGGCCAGGAGCGCATCTCGCACACGTAGAGCCGCCCTCGGGCGTCGAAGCACAAGTCCACCGGGTCCGAGACCAGCGGCTCGCTGGCCACCAGTTGGGCCTCGTAGCCGGGGGCCAGGTGCAAGGCCCGCAGCGACTCTTGCGGCTGCCGGGGCGGCACGCGGCGGATGAGTTTTTCTTTTTGGCGTTCCAACTGGTCCAGTCGCGGCAGGGGGCTTTGCGCCCGGGCCGCGGCGGCCAAGGCCAGCACAAGCAGCAAAGCCAGTTTGCTGGGGCGGATCGTCATGGGATATCGGTGGGGGGCTTGGAGGCTTAGGGGCCTGGGGCTTTGAGGGATGGCGAGCCGCGCACCGTAAGCTCGCGGAGGACGGCAGGGCCGTCGGCCACTGGGAGCTTCCGCTCCGTTGCAAGAAAACAGATCACGGCAAGCTGCGCACCGTAAGCCCGCGGAAGAGCGTGCGCACGTCAGTGCGGGGAGGTCTTGGGTCTTGGGTCGTGGGTCTTGCGACGGGTGCTTTCGCACCGGAGCGGGAACAGGTGCCGATTCTCGCAAATTCCGGCCTCCCGGATTCAGCGTTTTTTCTCGCTGGGGGCGGGCTGTTTTTGCTGGCGGCGGTACTTCTTGCGCCACTTTTTCCAAAGCTGCGTGTGCTTGCTCTCCAGCACCACCGGCCGCCCGGCAATCCACGCCCGCACCACCTGGCTGGGAATCTCCAGCACCTGGCCGCGGGTGACGATCAGCGTGGCGTCCTTGCCCGGGGCAAGCGTGCCCACGCGGGAGTCCACGCCCAGGATGCGGGCCGGACTGGCGGTAATGCTCTGCACGGCCGCCTCCCGCGGCAGCCCGAACGCCGCGGCCATGGCCGCATGGTAGGGCAAGTTGCGCACGTTCCCCTCGCGCTCGTTGCCCGAGATGCAAAACTCCACACCCGCTTCATGCAGCCGTGCCGGCACGGTGTAGGGGGTGTCGTAGGGATCGTGCCGATAGCGGGGCAGACGCAGCACGCCGGTGACGATCACCGGCACCTTGTGTTGCTTGAGCAATGCGGCGCAGCGCGGTGCGTCGTAGCCGCCAACGATCACCAGCCGCAGCCCGTAACGCCGGGCGAAAGCCACCGCTTCCTGGATCTGGATCTGCTCGTCGGCCTGCACCAGCACGGGCATCTTCCCCTGCAGCACCGGCAGCATGGCGTGCCAGCGGGCGTCGTAGTCGGCCGGGGGCACTTCCGGCTTGCCCCGGGCTTGCCAAGCCCGGAGGTAGCGTCGGGCCTGGTCGAAGGCTTCGTGGATGCGTTTCAGCTCCCGTGCCCGGGCGTCCAGTCGCGGCCGGGGCGTGCCGCGGCGGAACCAGCCCAAGGCCGGAACCGCCGAAGGCCACTGCACCACCAGGCCCACGTCCGGCCCTAGCAGCATGTCCTCCCAACGCCAGCCGTCGAGCATCATCACCGAAGCCTTGCCCGATAGCAGCCCCCCAGCAGGGGCCGTCAGGCAGAGCATTACCCCACCTGCTCGCGTGACCGGGATGCGGTGGCTGTCGGGATTGAAGGCCACGTGGGCCTGCACGTTGGGGTTGATCGAGCCGGTTTCCCGCTGGTCGCGCGTGGCTCGCACCGCCGGAATCTCCACCAACCCCAGGTTGGTCCACGGGTCGAAAAGCCCCGGATAGACGTGGTGCCCCTTGAGCCGAATGACTTTGGCCCCCGGGGGCACTTCCACCTGGCGGCCCACGGCCACGATCTTGCCCTGGTGGAACAAGACGGTGCCGCCGGGAATCACCTCTCCGCTGCCGGTGTGCACCGTACCGCCGACCAAGGCCACGGGCTGCTTTTCCGGCTCGCCGGGGACGAACGGGTGGGCCGCCACAGGGGGCAGCCTGCCTTGGCCAATCAGGCCCAGCAGCACCACCGCTGGCAAGAAGAAACGACGCAACATGGGGGCGAAGCCTTTCCTGGTCAGAGCTCTCGGGAAGCAACGAACCGGGTGGGCTCCATGATAATTGCCCCCGGGCGACTCGTCACGCTGCAAGGCGAGCAAACTTGCCAGCGAGCGATCAGGCCAGAATCTCGCGGATCACGTGCCCGTGCACATCGGTCAGCCGCCGGTCCACGCCGTTGTGCCGCACGGTGAGCCGCTGGTGGTCGATCCCCAGCAGGTGCAGCACCGTGGCGTGCACGTCGTAGCCCCAGGTGGGGTGTTCGGGATCGGCGGGCTTGAAGGACCACTCGTCCGAGGGGCCATAGGTCACTCCGCCGCGGATGCCGCCCCCGGCCAGCCAGTTGGTGAACACGCTGGGGTTGTGGTCCCGGCCCTTGCTCCCCTGGCTGCAGGGCATGCGGCCGAACTCGGTGGTCCAGAAGATGATCGTCTCCTCCAGCAACCCGCGGCGGTGCAGGTCCAGGATCAGCGCGGCGGCCCCGCGAGCCATGC
>JALSGI010000024.1 GCA_026982835.1 Planctomycetota bacterium
GCTACCGAAAGCACCAGCAGCACCGGTCCCAAGGCCCGCAGCGACTGCACCAGCACGGGAGCGGCAAGCGAGTGATCGTAGAGCCACAAGAGCCAGGGAGCTCCTGTGCTGCGGAAAAGCAGCATGGCGATCCAGCCCAGCCAGGGCCCCGGCGTGGCCAGGGCCCCGGCGGCCAGCAGCCACAAAGCGGCGGCGGCAAGAGGCCTGCGTCGGGCCAGGTAGGCCAGCGGCAAAGCCACCCCCAGGGCCACCGTGGCGGCCGCGGCGGCGATCAGGGCCGACCAGCCCAACTCCCCCCGGTACTCCCAGAGGCTTTGCCATGTGGTCTGCCACGCTTTTTCCGGCGACCAGCTTCGCAGCCACCCGGCCGCGGTCTGCTCCACCTGGATGCCTGCCTGGTGCACCAGGGCCACCAGCGGCGCGCCCAGCAACAATCCGGCCCAGCACCAGGCCAGGGCGGCAACCAGCCGGCGGCCCCGGCAGGGTAGCGGCGTCGGCGGGCTTCGCCGGGGGAGCTGGAGCACCCAGGGAGCGGCCAAGGCCAAGGCGATCCAGCCCACCGCCACCGAAAGCAGCACGCCGGGGAACGTGTGCCGCAGGGCCTCCGCAGTTCCTTCTTCCCCAGCGGTGAGGCTCAGCCACAGGTAGAACTCCTCGGCAAAGGTGCGCAGGCGGAAAAGATCGGTCACGGTGATCTCCGCCGCAGTGAGGGCGGCCACCCAGGCTGCTGCTGCCGCCACCGCAGGCCAGAGCTGCCGCAGCGTCACGCGCCACAACACGCCCCAGGGCCCAAGCCACAGCAGGGCCTGCTGCTCTAGATGGGGGTCAAGCGACCTGGCAGCCACGTGAACGATCAACGCCACCCAGGCCGTGCCATAAAGCGCGTGGATCCCCACCGATCCTGCAAGCGGGAACCACACCTGCTGCGGCCCGCCCAGGGCCAAAAGCCCGAAAGGACCAAACACCGCCAGCCAGGCGGCGGCGTGGAAATAAACCGGCAGCACCACCACGGCCACCAGCAGGGCCAACAGCAGGCGGCCAAAGGGGATCTGCAGCCGGGCCAAGAGCAGGCCCAACACCGTGCCCCCGGGAACAGCCAGGGCCAGTGTGCCCAGGGTCAGCAGCAGCGTGTTGGCGGCCAGAACTCGGCCGGTGCGATCCAGCGCGGCCAGCGAAAGCCCCGTGGCCGCAAGCAGCACCAGCCCGATGACACAACCCCGGATTGGCAAGGTGCGGCGGTCCGATTCGCAAAGGTCTCCCCCCGCTTACGCAGGGGGCTCTTGGTGGTGTCAGTTAACGTTTGTTGCCGGCCTCCGGGAGCTGGCGCGCCCGGCTCGCTGGTTTGTGCTTGTTCTTGCAGTGGAGCGGAAGCTCCCGAGCACCAGCGCCGGCCGCCCGGCGCAAGCCGCAGGCCGGTGCTCGCCATTTCGAGAATTAACGGTTATTCCGACATCGGAGCGGCAGCTCCCTGGCGAGCCCCCGGCTTCAGCCGGGGGAGAGCCGGACTAGCGCATCTTTGTCGATCTTCTCCGCCAGCTGAAGCTGGCGGCTCGCCACCCCCCCAAGCCTCCACGCCTCCAAGCCCTCCCCGAGCTAAAGCTCGGGGCTCGCCTGGTGCGGAAGCACCGCCCGCAGGACGCAAGGCGCACGGCGCAAGCCGCCCCCCCGACTACTGTCCGGCGGTCTTGTCCTTCTGCGGCGGTCTTTCGGCGATGGCAAACAGGTGCGTTTTGTTCGAGATGTAAAGCACCCCACCGGCCACCACCGGCGTGCTATAGACCGAGTTGCCCATGTTGATCTCGGCCAGGGGCTGTCCGTCGGGCATGGCCACCTCGGGATCGGCCGAGAGGCGGAACACGGCCACATCGCCGTCCTCGTCGCCGATATAGACCTTGCCGTCGGCGATCAGCGGCGAACCCCAGGCGGCGGCCAGCATGTCGTAGGTCCAGTGCACCTTGCCGGTGTTGGCGTCCAGGCAGTGGAACAGCCCGCTGAAGTCGGCAATGAACAGCAGGTCGTCCTTGATGGCCACGGTGCCGCAGGAGCGGTGCATGGTTTCGGCAAAGCCGATTTCCCCGTCGTCGTCCAGGTCGCGGTCGGCCACGGCATAGTGCCAGATGGCCGCGGAGTTGGGGTTGTCCCGCACAAAGTCCCCCTTCTCCGGCTCGCAGGCCTGGATGCGCTTGTGCGGGATGGGCTTGTCGGGATCGGACGAGTTATAGACCAACTGCGGGCTCACATCCCCCCGCTTGGTCGGGTCGATGCACCACAGGTGCCCCTCGCCTTCGCCGTGCTCGGGGTCCTGGCCCACGGCAATATACACGCGGTTTTTGTAAACCACCGGGGTGCCGATCAGGTTGTTCCGCGTGCCGCGGCCGCCCAGGATCCACTTGGACTTTTTGGGATTGCAGTCGAACTTCCACAGCAGGATGGGGCGGCCGTCGATGTTGTCCCGCGTGGCCAGAAAGCTATACAGCCAGCCGTCGCCGGCGGCGAACAGGATCTGCGGCACGCCCTCGATCACCGCGTAGGTGGGCGAGGACCACTGCCCGTGCAGGATGTTCAGCCCCGGGGAGCTGTCGGCCCAGACCAGCTTGCCCGTCTTCTTCTCCAGGCAGATGAAGCTGGGGGCCTTGGGGGCCGGGATGTTGATGTGCGACTCGTCCACCCCGTTGCTGGTGTTCACAAACAGCAAGTCCCCGGCGGCGGTGACCGAGCAGCTGCACATGTTGTGCTGCGAGATGCCCAGCTCCCGCATCATGTCGAACACCCACACCACGTCGGCCTCGTCCTTGTTTTGGTTGGGCTCATCGGTAAAGGGGCCGTCGTTTTCTCCGTCGTAGAAGCCTTGGGTGTCCAGGCAGCGCACCTCACCCCGGCTGGTCACAAACCACAGCCGGTCCCCTTCCACCAGCGGGGCGCAGCAGATGCCCTGCAAGGGCCAGTCGTGCACCCGGCCGCTGGGCAGCTTTTCGCTGGAGTGCTGCCAGAGGAACTTGCCGTCCGAGACGCGAAACGCCAGCAGGCAGCCCAAGTCCACCGTGGCCGGGTAGCGCTTCAGGTAGCCGGCCCCGTTGTTCGTGCCCACATAGACCTGTCCGTTGGCAATGACCGGGTTGCCGTAAGTCTGCGAACCGAGCTTGGCTACCCAGAGGATGTTCTTGCCCGAGCCGGGGACCCAATTGCCCTGCTCGTCAAACTCGCCGATGTCCCATTCCGTGGGCAGGTGTTCCACTTGGGGCGTGTTGTTCCGGATGGAGGTGCCGCCCCATTGGGGCCAGTCGTCCGGTTTCACCCCGACCAGCTTGCCTGCGATCTGGTCCGGGTCGATGGAGGTGGGATTGCCGGACTTGTAGTTCTGGTACTGCTTGCGCACTCGGGCCAGAATGGCTTCCACGTCCGCCGCGCCCGCTTTGGCTGAGGCAGGCACGACCTGGGGCTTGGGCTTGGCTTGGCCTTCGGGCTTGGATTTTGGTTCCCCTTTTGGCTTTTGCGGCTTGTCGGGCGTTTGGGTCGGTTTTTCTCCATCCGGACTGGACTTCTCCGGCGCCGCCTTCGGAGGGGACTTCTGCCCGGGAGCCTGCGGCTTTTCCTCGCCCGCCTCCTGGGGAGCGGAAGCAGGCTGGCCCTGGGAACCCTCGGTGGCCTGGGGTTGCGCCCCCGGGGCCTGGGGAGTTGGCTCCCCTTGTGAGGCACTGGGCTGCTGTTGCTGGCAGCCGCCGGCCCACAGCAGCACGAAAGCGAGCAACACCGGGCACCAACACGTGCAATTCGTGAAAAGGCGCTTCATCGCAACAAACACTCCATGGAGAAGGTCGTCAGGGGGGATCGGTTTGGGTTCACGTCAGGGGTCTTCCACACTCGCAGCCCCCAGCGTTCGCTGGGGGTGACCGGTGGTGTAGTGCGAAAGTCGAGGTTTATTCCTGGTTCGGCGAGCCCCGGGCTTTAGCCGGGGGAGTTGCTTGCAAACAAACGCTTTTAGTGTTTTCCTCCGCCAGCTAAAGCTGGCGGCTCGCTGTTTGGTGTGCTTGGGCTTGTTCTTGCCCGGGTGCGGAAGCACCGCCTCATCCCTCCAAGCCCCCAAGCCTCCACACCCTCTCGGTGCAGCAGCACCGGCGCTCACCGCACGCCGACCTACTCGTTGGGCGTGACGATCACATTGTCGATGAAAAAGTCGGCCTCGCGGGCGTTGCCGAAAAAGCCGGGGGCACCCTGGCGGTTGGGCACCGGGTCTTCGGCCACCACTTGCCACTGTTCGGGCTCTTTTTCCTCCCGCGGCCACACCTTGCCGCGCAGGATCACCTTGTCGCCTGCGTTTTCGGCCTGGAACTTCATCCGGTACCAGCGACCCGCCTCCCAGCGCAGCGGCACGCTCTTGGCCATCCGCAACTGGGCGTGCCAGGACTGGATGCGAAGCATCTGGCTGGCGCCCATCAGCACCAGGGCGTAGCGCTGGGCAATCAGGCCCATGTCCGGCATCCGCCCGTCCTTGAGCGTGCCGTAGAAGTCGGCCTGGATTGTGTAATCGTGCAGGTGGATGGGGCCGATCCATCCCTGGCTCCGCGTGCCCAGCTTGGTGTAGCGGCCACCGGGGATGGGGATGCGTTCCAGTTTTTTCAGGGCCCAGTTTCCATCG
>JALSGI010000025.1 GCA_026982835.1 Planctomycetota bacterium
CATCGGGCATCTTCACCGGCACGTGGCGGTGTTTCATACCCACCCACACCTCGGGAATTTGGCCGTCTTCAAAGTCGAACGTCCACGGCAGCGGCGGGATGATCCGCACGCGGGCGGTGGCCTGCACCTGGCCCACCTTGGCCGTCACCCGGGCGGGCACGTGGCGTGCCTCGGGCGAGGCGGTAAACGTGCCGTCGGCCGTTACGACCCCGTTGGCGTCCACCTCGAATTGCACTTCCTCCGGCTTGGCTTCCCGCAGGAATTGCCCCCGGGAGTTGTAGAGCCGCACGCGGAACTTTTGCTTCTGGCCCGGGGCCAGCAGCACCTCGGCCGGAACGATCTGCACTTGGGCCACCTGGGGGTCGCTTTCCACGGGAGCTTCCTTGGGCCCAGGGGGCAGCGGATCGCTGGTGGCCTTCGCCTCCTTGCTGCCCAGGCACAGCAGCCCGCCGGTGGTGGAAAGATAGATCCGCCCGTAGGCCACCACCGGGGCCGAGGCGCACTCCATGCCGCTTGGCAGCCGGGTGCGATGGACGATTTTGACGCCTTTTTCGGTGGGTTGCAGCACGTACCAGCGGCCATTGGCCGTGCACACGTAAATGTAGCCGTCGGCGTAGGTAGGGCTGCCGCGCATCTGGGTACCCAGCTTGCGGTTGGCCCGAGGCCGAGAGCCCCGGCGGCCGATCTGCTTGCCCGTCTTGGCATCAAAAATCCACAGCCCGGCCCGGTCGTCGATTACGTAAAGACGCCCGTTGAGGTACAAGTGCGAGCTTTTGCCGTTGGCGATTTGCTTGTTTTTCCAGAGCAGCTTGCCCTGGGAGTCCAGGGCGATCACTGCGCCCATCGTGTTGTCTTCCAGGTTCTCCTCGCTGTGGCCGGTGTAGGTGATGCCATCGACTACGATGGGCGAGACGTTCAGTCCCCGGCGGCCCAGGGGGAACTTCCACAACGCCTTGCCGGTGCGCGGCTGGAAGGCCCACACCTGCCCGTCGCCGGAGCCGAACACCATGGCCGCCTGACCGTCCAGCACCGTCAGAAACGGCGTGCTGTAGGTGGTGTCGTAGGGAATCAGCCGCGTGCCGCGGAACCAGCGCAGCTCCCCGGTGCGCTTGTCGAAGGCCAGGAAGCGATGAGCCGGGCGGGAGTTCTCGCCCCAGTTAATGACCACTCCGCTGATGATCACCAGGTCCTCGAACACCCGAGGGAAGTTGGTTCGCCCGCCGTAGGTGCTCAGCAGGCCGAACTCCTCGTGCAGCGAACGCCGCCAGAGGGTCTTGCCCGTGCGGCCGTCAAGGCACTGGAAAATGCCGCACACGCCCAGGTGATAGACGTTGCCGGTTTCCGGGTCGCCCACCACGGCCGACCAGCTGACGCGGGTGTCGGGCACGTCGGACAGATAGACGTTGTAGCGGTTTTCCCAGAGGGTTTTGCCCGTGTGAGGGTCCAGGCACAGCACGCGTTCGCCTTCGCGCACCGTACCTGGCTCGGCCCGGGCCTGGATGTAAAGCCGCCCGTTGAGCACCACGGGCGAGGAAAGGCTCAGGATATCCTCGCGGAACCAGAGCACGTTTTCCTTGGTGCGGAAGTTCCAGCGGGTGGGCAGCCCGTGCTGCCGGGAAATACCGTTTTGCTCCGGCCCGCGCCACACGGGCCAGAAGTCCAGCGGGGTTTTCTCCTGGGTCGAAGCGGTCCCCGGGGCAACCAGCAACAAGACCAGCGGCAGAAATCGGCGCAAGGGTTTCATGGCAGGCATGGGCAGGGTTGGAGGGTCTTCGGGGCCGGGCGTGCCTGCTGGTGCGATCCGGCACGCCAGGACCGATTTGTAAGGCAAGACGTTTGCGTTCTACGATAAGTCAAACCCGGTCTGTTGGCAAGGAAATGCGGCTTGAAGGGCATGGAGGCTTGGGGGCGTGGCGACTTGAGGGGGTGCTTCCGCACCGGGGGCGTGGAGGCTTGGGGGCTTGGAGGCTTGGCGAGCCGCGGGCTTCAGCCCGCGGAGCACCGGCCAGCCGCCAGCTTTGTACGTGTTTAGCGTGCCAGCATAAGACGAAGCGCCCCCAGATCAAAAGCAAGCCGAAGGCTTGCCAGCCTGGTAGCCGGTGGTCGTAGCGAAGCGGAGACCACCGGACCGCGGCGGCCTTTCTCTTACCCAGCACCCCGGCAGGGGTGCCAGAAACCAACGGACCGTTCCTTCATCTGGCATCCCTTCGGGATGCTAAAAGACAAGGAAAAACGCTGCCTTCCGGGGGTCTGACGACCGTGAGGCTACGAAGCTGCGACGCCTGCGGCGTCGAACTTCGGTTGCTAGCTGGCTAAACACGTACCCT